>JABLXG010000004.1:300000-490943 GCA_013178165.1 Anaerolineae bacterium | reverse complement strand
GATGGTCATTGCGCGGGTCTTCCAGGTCTGCAAAGTATGCGAGCAAGCTCGTTTCGGGTAGCATGGCAGCCTCCTTGTCGTTTGGCTGCCATTGTCCTACATTAGAGTTTCACATGCGATTGCCCTATGAGTCTAACAGATTGGCGGAGGCCCTACAAGGGCAATTGTCAAACGTCAGGCACCTCGGATCGCCCCGGCAAGCTATCCAGGCCTGCAGCGTACCTCTGGCAAAGGCGTGTCAGGTGCTTTGCGTGTTACAGCCCGGCGAACAGATCGCGCTCCACCAGGCGCCCGTCCTTCACCTCCGGCCAGGCGCGGTGGAAGGTCTGCCAGCCCAGCACCTGGCGCACAATGATCCTGGGCAGCGGTAACCCCAGCCCGCCCGTCTGCTGGCTGGCGTGGCAGGCGTAGGCTTCCAGCGCAGCGTCATACTCAGCGCGTACGTCCAGCCGGGTATGGATCGGCAGCGAAGCCTCCAGAATCGCCTGTATATCGAGGTCGCGGTTGCGTCCCATCCGGCGCGGATCGCGCCCCAGCAGGCGGGCCAGAGCAACAGCAACGCGGATCATCGCCCGCGGGATCAGCATGTAGTACAACCTGGCCGGCCGGTATGGTGTCAGGCCGCTAGCGATCTGTTCCGGATACCGTTCTGCTTCCCCCGCCTCGTGGAAAGCGCGGACCGCAGCGCGGTGAATAGCAATGTGATCGGGATGGCCGTAACCGCCATACGGATCAAACGTCACAATCACCTGTGGCCGCACCTCCCGGATGATGCGGACAATCTGGCCGGCCAGCGCTTCCTGATCGGCCTGCCACAGGCTGTCCGGGTGCTGGTTGGCCGGGTCGCCCATCATGCCACTGTCGCGGTAGCCCAGCGTAAAGACCCGCCGGATGCCCAACTTCTCCGCCGCGCAGGCCAGCTCATTCAGGCGCAGATCGGCCACCGAGGCAAAACCGCGCAGCAATTCCGACGGCACATCCCCCAGATCGCCATTGGTGGCGCAGATCAGATACGTCCCCACTCCCTGGCGGGCGTAATGCAACAGGGTTGGGCCAAGGCCGAACGTCTCATCGTCCGGATGGGCAAAGACAGCCAGCAGCCGCTTTTCAGGCATCGATGATTCTGGTAACACGGCAATCTTCCTCTGCAGTATCGCTGCACATTTTCGGGGTTCGGGGCTAACCTGCTATAATCGCCCCTGACAGCCTGGAGAACGGGGCGCTGATAGCACCCTGGAGCATAAGCTTACCCCGGCAAGCCCCAGGTTCACAGCGCTCAGTGGCTGGCTACTGCCTGAAGACAATGACCCTGCAGACCATCTACCTGATCCGACATGGCGAGGTTGACGGCAACATCCTGTTGCTGGATCGAGAGGTCACAGTGACAGAATTCAACCACATGGTCGATCATGTGGCGCACGAGGCGCTGAACGCACGGGGAATCGCCCAGGTGCAGGCTACTGTAGCGCGGCTGGTCGGAAGGGGGCTTGCCTGCCTGTACTGCAGCCCACTCCTGCGTACCCGGCAGACAGCCAGCATCCTGGCGGAAAGCCTGCATCTGCCCGTGATCATCCGCGACGATCTGTACGAAGTACTCCCGGCACGCCTGCCGGGGCCGCCGGATCGGCGGCTGAGTCTCAAGCGGGCTTACCTGCGTTCCGGGTTGCGCCTGCTTAACCCATTCACCCCTGACACCGAAACTGCGTTACAGGCCTTCCTGCGCATCCGCCGCGCCTGGGAGGCAATGACCACCGAAAATCGGGCAGACTTCGGCGTAGTCGGCCACCAGGGCATCTTCCGGCTGCTGTTCCTGTGGCTGAAGATTTCGCCGCGCTGGACGCTGCTCCATAGCGATACCCGCAATAGCGGCGTCTCGGTCGTCGCCCGCTGCTACTAGCGGCTTGCCCCGGCAGATCGGCCAGCCATTATGCCCTCTGAATCGCTCCTCCCCGTCTGGGCGCGCCGTACCCACCCACTGGTTCGCCGTCACATCCATACCCTCGGCGCAACCGAAACGCCCGATGCTTCCCGGCTGTTACGCATGCTCCTGATCCAGATCGGGCTGGTATTCATCTCCCTCCCCGGTATTGCCCTGGCCAGGCTCAACCTGTCGCATCCGCTGATGCTGATGGCCTTGCTGCCGATTCTGGCGGCGGCCTATGCTCTGACGCTGGCCGCGGTCATCCTGCTGCCGGTAGGTTTTGTGCTGTATGCCCGGCTGCTGCTGGGCGTCAGCCGGGCCGCCGCCAGTACCATTCTGGATGAGCGCCAGAATGAGACACTGGAGGTCCTGCGCACGACGCCGCCCAACTTGCGGGAGCTTCTCCTGGGCCATATCGCCGGGAGCATCTGGCGGCATGCAGCGATGCTGAACCTGCTGCTAAACCTGGCGTCCGTCCTCAGCCTACCGCCGATTGCCCTGCTGCATGGCACGCTGTGGTTCCCGGCGGAACATCCGCTGCTCATCCGGCTGGCCATCGTGGCCGGGCTGCTGACCAGCCTGATCCGCCCGCTGCTGGAGCTGGTTATGGCCGGGGCGCTCGGGGTGCTGGCCGGAGCAACCGTTTCTTTCCGCATCGCCGGGACAACCTGGGCCGCACTTCTGCTGGGCGCATACTTCCTGCTGGTCAACCTGCTGCGGCTGTTACCGCTATCCGCGCCGGTCCGATTACTGGTAGAGATCGGGCTGCCGCTGGCGTTGCCGCCGCTGATCACTGCGGGCGCGCTGGCCGCCGCCGAGCGCATGCTGACGTCCGCTTAGCCACCCAGGGCGGCCTGCCGGTAAGCCTCCATGTCGATCACTGTCCCCTCCACGCGGGCCTGTTCCGCGGCAAAGGCCAGCAGATGGCTTTCCAGCGCGGCGCGAGCGTCGGTCAGCGGCGCCTGCCCTCCGCCGCGCAGCGTCGCTACGAACGCCGCCATCAACCCCTGGTCGCCACCGCCATGCGCACCAAGTCTGACCTCTGGCCGGATGATCTCCGCCGCGCCGGTCAGATGGTCGTGGATGCGTATCTCCTGCCGCAGGAGCATGAACTCGCCGAACAGGGTCGCCCGCGTCCCGTCGATGCGCAGCGTGCGACCTTCTTCGTGGCTGTGCCCATGCATGAAGAAGCTGATTGTTGTGCCTGCCTCAGTCTGCATGGTCACGATCTGGTTATCTACCACATCGTTGTCGCAGCGGTAGACACAGCGGCCATAAGGCCCTTCTTCCAACGCACGCCGGATCGACTCGCGACGCAGGTCGCCGTTGGCCAGCGTAGACATCGGCCATTCCAGGACCTGTCCTAGATCGTAGTTATCCGGCAAGCCCATCTCCCGCGCCATTGGCCGCCAGGGGCGATAGTCCAGGTAGATACCCGGCGCGGAAAACGGGCACGACACTTCGACCGGGCAGCCATCGGTGCAACGCGCCGGCACGTCCGGGCGCGGGGCCTGATCGGCGCGGAAGTGACGCAGCGTCCCGACCGAACTGAGACGGGTTACCTGCTCGGCCAGAATCCAGTAGATCAGGTCGAGATCGTGGCAGGACTTGGCCAGGATCATCGGACTGGACTGATCGGCGCGCCGCCAGTTACCGCGCACAAAGCTGTGCGCCATATGGTAGTAGGCGACATTTTCGCGATGCTCATACGTCACCACATCGCCCAGCCGCCCGCTCTGCACGATGTCATGAACGGTACGGAAGAAGTCCGTGTAACGCAACACGTGGCAAATCTGCAGCAGCCGCCCGCTGCGCTCCGCAGCGCGGACCAGCGCCGTGCAATCCTCCAGTGTGGTCGCCATCGGCTTCTCCAGCAGCACGTCATAACCCGCTTCCAGCGCCGCCAGCGCCGGGGCCACATGCTGGTTATCCTGCGTGGCGATGATCACCGCGTCGGCCAGCCGGGGCTGGCTGAGCAGCGGCTCCCAGGAGGCGTACTGCGCCTCCGGCGGCAGGTCATGCTGACCGGCGAAGCGCGCCCGGCGCTCTGCGACCGGCTCCGCCACCGCCACGAACTCCAGGTCTGGATCGTGCTCCAGCGCGTAGCGTCCGTAGACATCCGTCCCGCGCTGCCCGGCGCCAATCAACGCCAGTTTGAGCTTCTTCACCCTGCTCCTCCTTCACCTCGTACCGCACATCAGCCGCCAGCCTGCCCGCTGGACATAATTCACCGGTTGAAGCGCCCGCCGCGCCCGGCTACACTTAGGACGCACGGGAAAGAAAGGGTAGGCTCAATGACCGGCGAAATCACCAGACGACTTGTGCAACGCCAGTTTAGCCAGCACGCCGCCGCCTACGTCACCAGCCCCACGCACGCCGCCGGCGCAGACCTGGAGCGCCTGGTCGCCCTGGTCGATCCACAGCCCGGCTGGTGCGTTCTGGATGTGGCTACGGGCGGAGGGCACACCGCGCGTATCTTTGCGCCGCACGTCGCCCATGTGATCGCCGCCGATCTCACCCTGGCCATGCTGCAGGCCGCCCGGAAGCATCACCGGCAACTCGGCCTGGCCAACATCGCCTATCAGCAGCTTGACGCCATGGCGCTGCCCTTCGCCGCTGAGGTGTTTGATCTGGTGACCTGCCGGATCGCCCCGCACCACTTCCCCAGTATTCAGCAGTTTGTCCATGAGGCAGCGCGGGTCACCCGCCCCGGTGGGCTGGTAGCCATGATCGACCTGATTATGCCCACAAATCGCAAAGCTGCCCGCTATGTGAACGCTTTTGAGCGTCTGCGCGATCCCAGCCACGCCTGGGCCTTCAGCCTCCCACGCTGGGAGGGCATGTTCAAAATCGCCGGGCTGGAAATCCTACACAGCGAAGCCTACGTGGAACGCCATCGGCTGGCCGAATGGGCAGCGCGGATGGGCTGCGCGCCTGACACAGTGACCCGCCTGCGGGCGATGCTGATCCAGGCACCAGAGAAGGCCGCTGAGTGGCTCCAGCCGGAGCTTTTCCCCGGGGGTGGGGAAACCTTCCTGATTCACTATGGCTTGCTGCTGGGTCGCAAGTAGCAGGCCGGTGCGCTGCAACCGGCGATCCTGAGCCTTCTGACTACACGAATATCTCACTCTCTGCGGACCAGCCCTTGCAGCAATGCCGCCGCCCGTGCCGGGCCGCCCAGCCGCGCGAACTCCGCCGCCAGCTTCTGCGCTGTAGCGCGTACGCCTGGATCCGTCGCCACCGCCCGGATGCCGGGCAGCAGCTTCCCCTGCCGCACCTCCAGGGCGCTCAGGCTGATCCCGACTTTGGCCTGAGCAACACGCCGCGCCTGCCCGCGCTGATCGGCGGCGTGAGGCACCACCACCTGTGGCAGACCGTGTACCACCGCTGCGTGGGTTGTACCCATCCCACCATGATGGACAATCACGCTCAGCCGCGGGAAGACATGGTCAAAATCAACCCAGTTGAGCAGGCGTGTGCCCGGCGGCAGCGCGGCCACCAGTTCCGCTTTTGGCCCGGCTTCCAATGGTCGGCCTAGCACCACCAGCGGCACCACCCCGATCCGGGCCAGCGCCCGGGCAGCCCAGCTCAGGAAACCGAGATCGCCGGTAAAAACCGTGCCCAGCGTCACCAGTCCCAGTGGTGCGCCGTCCAGCGCCCGCAGCCAATCCGGCGGATCGCCCTGCGGCGGCGCGGGCATTCCACCGACGAACTGCGTCTGCGGCAGAATCTCCGGGTCGGATTGATGCCAGTAACGGGAAAAATAGCTGATGTGCAAGTGCGGGCTTTGTACGGCGGGTGTTGGCCCCTGTGAGAAGTTCGCGCCCTGCACGCCAAAATGTCGCGCCAGCCGGGCGATCCGCTCCCGTGCCTCCGCGGCCAGAGTCACCTGGATCGGCAGCAGAGCGTCCTCCGCCGGGGCAGGCAACGACGGCCACCCGCAGACCGCCAGCGGGACATTCAGCGCCTCCGCCGCCAGGGCGGAGGCCGCCAGAAAAGGATCAGTGACGATCACGCCCGGTCTGCCGCGCACTTCTGCCAGCGCCAGCAGCGCCTCCACCGCCGGGATAATCAACGCCTCGGTCAGCCAGGTATCCAGCGCCCGGCTATAACGCAGGCGAATCGCCTCTTGCGGTGGCAGGCTTGTCAAATCAGGCGGCGGAGGCAGCGGCCACAGCCAGCCTGTCTGCGAAATGGTAGCGAAGGGCAGCCCGGCTGCTGCGATGGTACGCGCCACCGGCGGCCCGCTGATCCACAGCACGTGCTCGCCCATCGCCTGAAGCGCCTGCGCCGTCTTGAGGTAGCCGCCCCAGTCCAGATGGCCCGGCAACGGCGCGGAAACGAACCAGAATTCAGCCATACAATGACTCTGCCACCAGCGCTCTGATCAAAGCGACAGGCCGGGGAGCGCGAACTCACCGCGGTCAATCAGCCGTACCGTCCGTAACACTGCCGCAATCGTCTTGGCGTCTTCCATTTCGCCGCGATCGATCAGTTCCAGCAGTTCGCCGAAAGGCATCCGCACCACTTCCAGAAATTCGTCATCATCCCCCTGCAACGTCGAAGGCTGCAGGTTGGTGGCTACAAACAGGTGGATGTATTCGCTGCTGTAGCCTGGCGCCAGGAAGATGCCGCCGATGCGCGTCAGGCGGCCAGGGAATAGCCCGACCTCCTCCTGCAGCTCCCGGACGGCGCAATCATACGGATCTTCCCCCGGTTCCAGTGTCCCCGCCGGGATTTCCAGTAATGTTGTGCCTGCTGGCAACCGAAACTGCCGCACCAGCGTGATCTGGCCGTTATCGTGCAACGGCACGATCGCCACTGCGCCGCCATGCCGAATCACCTCCCGGACGGCCTCCGTGCCGTCGGGCAGGCGCACCGTTTCCAGATACAGGTTAACCACCCGGCCTTCGTAAATCGTCTCTGTTTGCAGCACACTCTCGCGCATGGACATTCGCCTCAACAATAATGAGGGCGACCGCGTGGTCGCCCCGGAAGTCCTGAGGTTGGCCGACGCCAATGGTTACCGGCAGGGGATCACCAGTGTGTCGCCGGCGCGGATCACGTTCACGTTGCTGATGCCGTTGGCGTTGCGTAGAGCAGCCATCGTCACGCCATAACGCAGGGCGATCCGGTACAGGTTCTCGCCCGGCTGGATCAGGTGCGTCCCGCAGGTGCCTTCGCCCAGCGGCGGCGCCTGGCCGGGGATACCCGGCGTGGGCGTCAGGTTGCCGCAACCGGGGATAACCAGCTCCTGCCCGACACGGACAACCGCTGAATTAGCCAGACCATTTGCCCGTGCGATGTCGGCAATGGTCACGCCGTAACGCAGCGCGATCCGGTAGACGTTCTGCCCGCGCTGAACCACATGGACACAATCCGACGTCGCCAGCGCCGGGGCGAGCGGTGCGCCGGGGATTGGCGTCATGGTGACTGGCGGCAACACCCCCATGGCTGTCGCCGTCATCGTCTCGCGGATGTACGCTGTCTCCGTGGCGCCGATGATCATGGCTGTGGCCGTCATCTCGCCGGCCTGCAGGTTGGATGGTTCCAGAGCAGGCAAGGTAGCTGTCGCCACCACGAATTGCTGCGCAGCCACCTGGGTATTGCGGGCCGCCTGCGCCTGGGCGATCAGGGCCGTCGCGGTCATCGCTGCCGCGCTGACCGGCGTCTCCGTCACCACGATGACCCCCGGCTTGACCGCGCCGGCGTCTGCCGGTGCTACCAGAGCAGGCGTCTCTTCCACAATAACCTCAGCCGTCGGCACGATTGGTGTAGGCAATCCCTGAGGAAAAACAGGCGTCTCCGAGGGGATAAGCGGTGTTGGCGTAGCGGGCACGATCGGGCCTTCACCGATGGGCGTGGGCGGAATGCCCTCCCCGCCCGGCTGAAAGCAACCGCTCAATGCCAGCGTCACAGCTAACAGCACCGGCATCAATCGCAAGGAGCGCAGGACCGTATGCATGCAACGCCTCCCGTGGACACGGCTCGGCTGATAGTACGCCCCTCCTGCCGCCAGCAGGAGCACAGACGCACGAAATCGACCGTGAAGTTATGCGACAGTCTACCATCAGGCCGGGCCTGGGGCAAGCGTCGCGTGGCCCAGGTGCGTGGCTCCCTCCCTCTCTACCCGCAACCACATCACCTGATAGGCATCAAGAGTCAGGCGGATACCGGCTGGTTCCCAGTGCACGGAGCGCCGACTGACCAGATCAGTCAGCACCGCCGGGCCTTCACCACCCAAATCAGCTGATTGTAACACAACCGCCTGGGATGCGCCGGAGACATTGTGGAGGGCAACGATCCGCGCTGCACCGTCGGGTGCTGTGCGACGGATGGCAAAAACCGCCGGGTTGAGATCAAGCACCTCCTGCGCCCCATTTGGATGAAAGGCCGCCTGCCCGGCCCGGATCCGCAGCAGGTCACAGTAGCGGTGGAACACCTGATGGCGCAACGTCCTCGGATCGGCCAGTTCGCGTTCAACTGTTTCGTAGTCCAGCTTCTCCCGGTTGATCGTCCGGGCGCGGCCAGTGAGGGCCACGCCTGCCGTCCAGTTGCGGGAACCAAGCAGACTGTGCAGATAGATGCCGGGCACACCCTGACAGGCCAGCATGATCGCCTGGGAAGCCACAAAGCGCCGCGCCTGCTGCACCGGATCCGGTTCCGCCGGGTCGATGATCGCATCCACATAGGTCACGTTCAGTTCGTATGGACTGCGGGAGCCATCGCTATTTGTTTTGTAGGAGACCTGGCCACCGCGCGCCACCGTCAACTCCAACAGTGCGGCGATCTCCTCCTCACTCAGTAACCCGGTTGCCGGGCGCACGCCGATGCCATCGTGCGAAGCCGTAAAATTGAAGAAGGTTGTGGTATCCGAAGCTTTCCGCAGAGTACGCGCCCAGCGTGTCAGCGCCACAGCGCTACCTGTGTGAAAGCTATGCAACACCAGGGGCGGCAGCGAAAACTGGTAGACCAGTTGCGCTTCGTCCGTTCCATCCCCGAAGTAAGAGATATTCTCATCGTGTGGAACATTGGTCTCGGTGATGATCAGCACATCTGGGGCCATATAATCCAACACATCCCGGATTAGCTTGACCACCGCATGTGTTTGCGGCAGATGAATACAGGAAGTACCGATTTCCTTCCACAGGTAGGCAATGGCGTCCAGGCGGATCAGGTTCGCGCCGCGCGTCACATATTCTAGAAGCACCTGCAGCATCGCCAGCAGCACTTCTTCGCTGGCAAAATTCAGATCCGCCTGGTCGGCGCTGAACGTCGTCCAGACGTACTGTTCACCCCTGGCCGTCTGGAAGGGTGTCAGTAGCGGCGTGGTGCGCGGACGGGTTACAGCAGAGAGATCGGTCGCCGGATCAACCGTAATGAAGAAATCGCGGTATGGCAGCTCACCGGCTAGAAAACCTTTGAACCATGCGCTATGGACTGAGGTGTGGTTAATCACCAGGTCAAACATCAACCGGAAGTCGGCGTTGATGCGGCGCACATCCTCCCAGTCACCCAGCGCCGGGTCAACCTGCAGGTAGTCGATCACAGAAAAGCCGTCATCCGATGAATAGGGGTAAAACGGCAGGATGTGCACAGCACTGATGACATCAGCCAGGTATGCCCGTAGCATCGCCTGGAGTGTCCGTAAGGGTGGCTCGCCCGCTCGCCGTAGCAAGTCCCCATAGGTGATCAGTACGGCATCCCGTTCGGAAACGCGTCCGGCTGGCGCCCAGCAGGCCGGACGGGGCTGATACCCGGCCAGCATCGCCGCTAACCGGGGCCATAGCGCCTCCGCCCGGGCCTGGCCATACAACAGTCTCAACCGAACCATGGCGCGCAGGCGCAGATCGTCAAGAGTAATTGCCATCGATACAGTCCCTTCCTGCAGAGAGGTAAACAAATACCATCCAATAGCGGTGGCTGGACACGTCTGGAGAGGATAGCCCAAAACGTTTTGGGCAACTCTGGTACCATTATGACATAGAGCGGCAGGCAAAAACCAGCGAGCAGTGCTACTCCCTGATTTTGCCTACTAAATGGAAGGAAAACACCCCCATGCGCATTGGATTCGTCTCAACAAGGCTGGCTGGCGTGGACGGTGTCAGCCTGGAAACTGAAAAGATGGGAACTGTTTTGCAACGGTTGGGCCACGAGACGTTCTATTGTGCCGGTGAGCTGCACGAGTCTGTCCTGGAACGTGGACGGCTGATCCCAGAAATGCACTTCCGCCATCCTGAGGTACAGGCCATTCAGGATGAGGCCTTCAGCTCCCCCCATCCACCTCGATCGCTGTTCAACCGACTCTATGAGCTGGCCGACCAGCTCAGGGATGAGTTAAGCCATTTCGTGCAGCAATACGGGATCGACCTGCTCATCTCCCAGAATAGCAGCACCATCCCCATGAACCTGTCGCTGGGCGTAGCCATTCACGATCTGGTAGCCCGGACGCGCATCCCCTTGCTCTGCCACCACCACGACTTTTACTGGGAACGTGAGCGCTTCATGACCCATGGCATTCAGGATGTGCTGGACACCGCTTTTCCACCCAATCTAGAGCCGATCGAGCATCTGGTGATCAGCACCGTTGCCCGCCGTGAACTGCGCGCGCGAACTGGCATCCAGGCGACCTACCTGCCCAATGTCTTCGACTTTGCCAATCCGCCCGCGCCACTGGATGAGTACAGCGCAACCTTCCGCCAGGACATCGGCCTCAGCCCGGACGACCTGCTCATCCTGCAACCCACGCGGGTGATCCGTCGCAAAGCCATTGAGAAAGCTATTGAGCTGGTGGAAAAACTGGCCGATCCACGCGCCGTACTGGTCATCACCGGCGACACCCGCGACGAACCGGGCGGCTATGGCGAATGGCTGGCCGAGCAGGCCCGCCGCGCCGGGATACGCTGCCTGTTCGTCGCCGAATGGGTGGGAGATACCCGGGGGACCCAGCACGGCCACAAGGTTTATAGCCTGTGGGATGTCTACCCGCACGCTGATCTGGTTACCTACCCCAGCGTGATCGAGGGCTTTGGCAACGCCCTGATCGAGATGGTGTATTTCCGCAAGCCGTTCGTCGTCCACACCTATCCGATCTACCGCGCCGATATCCGCCCGACCGGCATCCGCGCCATTGAGTTCAATTACGACATCACACCGGAAGTCATTGCCCAGGTGCGCGACCTGCTGGCCGACCCAACCCGGCAGGCAGAAATTGCTGAGCACAACTACGCTATCGGCCAACGCTACTTCTCCTACGAAGTGATGGAGGACACGCTGCGCACCGTGCTCAAGCGCTTCAGCGCCTAGCGAACGCGACAACGAAGACGCCCGGTTCTCGCGCCGGGCGTCTTGATCTGTTCTGGGGCTTGCGCAGCAATTCAGCCGCGCAGTGGAGGCCGGAATTTGTAGCCGTAGACAATGATCCCGTTGCGACCATCAGTGCGCAGCTTGCGGGTCACCATTTCAACCCGCATCCCGATACTGACAGGCCCTTCGAGATCGGTCAGCTGGGCGAGGACAGTCGGCCCGTCATCCAGCTTGATCAGCGCCAGCGTATAGGGCGCCTGATCCTCAAAGCCTTCCGGCGCGTCGGTCACCACCGTATAGCTAAGCACGGTCCCTTTGCCGCCGGAAGTAAACGGCTGCTTGACCCCGGCAGCTGGCAACTGTTGAGCTTGCTGCACCATTCAGGCCCCCTGCCTACCGGGCAGCGCGCACGAATTCAACAGTGGTCGCCACACCGCGCGGCGCGCGACTTTCAAACGGCTTGGCTTCGTCAGTCCGACTCTCACAGTAAGGGCAGTACTCGCGTGGCGGGAAGATGTTGGCAGCGCAATGCGGGCAGGTCACGCCCTGCAACGCATAGCGCTGGGAATTCAACCGCCAGTGACGTGGAATGTGCATAATCCGTTTCCTCCTGGCCCGCACTACTGAAACCTCGCGGGCTGCGATGTTGCAATCTGGGCCACATTATCGGGCATCACGTCTCTCAAAAGCTATCAGGCTAGGATTTGAGAGCTTTTTCACAGGTTTTGATAGCTGGCGGGCAAACAGCAAAAAGCAGCGCCTGGCACCCGGCACACCGTGGTCCCAGCAATAGAAGCGCCGTATCCCCTGCCTCCTATTTACTCCAGGCGGATCTTGCCGCGGAAGCGAGCGTAGAGCGCGTAATCAATCTCCGTCCGGCGGTTGATGTAGTCCCGCACGGTGGGCGCTTTGGCCACAGCTTCGGTGATCCGTTCCGTGACGGTGATATCGAAGGCGTCCGACCCCGCGCCGCTGCCATAGCTGACCATCAGAATACGGTCACCGGGCCGGGCGATGTCCAGCGTGGCCGCCAGCCCGATCAGGCTGCTGCCGGAATAGGTGTTGCCGATCTCGCCGGAAAGCAGGCCAGGCTTGTATTGCTCCGGGCCGAAGCCCAGTATCCCCGCCGCTCGCTGGGGGAATTTCACGTTAGGCTGGTGGAGGATGACATAGTCGTAGTCCTTGGCTGTCTTGCCCAGCGCATCCATCAGCGTTCTTCCCGCGCTCAGCACATGCTTGAAGTAGGCTGGCTCGCCGGTAAAACGGTCACCGTGGCTGGGGTACATCTCGCCCTCGCGCCGCCAGAAATCGGGCGTATCGGTCACGAAGCTGTAAGTGGCGTTGATCACCGCCAGCGCCGATTCCGCCGGGCCGAGGATGTAGGCCGCACCGCCCGCCGCCGCCGTATACTCCAGCGCGTCGCCGGGGCGGCCCTGCGCCGTGTCCATGCCAATAGCCAGCGCATAGTCTGCCATGCTGCTGCCAACCAGCCCGATCGACGCCTGGATCGCCTCGGAACCGGCTTTGCAGGCAAATTCCCAGTCGGCAGCTTGCACATTGGGGACGGCGCCGATGCTTTCCGCCACAATCGTACTGGTCGGCTTGACAGCATACGGGTGGCTTTCCGAGCCGACCCACACAGCGCGCAGTTGCTGCGGATCAATACCCGCCCGCGCCAGTGCGTTACGCGCCGCTTCGATGGACATGGTCACCACATCTTCATCCAGGCCGGGCACGGCTTTCTCCCGCACCGGCGAGCCACCCATCCCGCCCGTCCACACACGGGCGATCTCGCGGCCCGGCAGCCGGTAGCGCGGCACATACGCGCCATAGCCAGCAATGCCAACGGCCCGCGCTGGCCGCAACAGGGTCGCGCCATTCTTCAGAGGATGTTCACCCGATTCCATCACGTCCCAACTCCGTTTCTACAGATCATTCTCAGACAGCAGGGGAATGAGGTAGATCACTGGTTCCTCGTAAGGATGCGCTCGCCGGATAGCCTCCACCACCGCCCTGGCCACCCTGCGCTCGCAAAACGTCTCGATACGCACCTCGTCCACACTGTTGATACTTTCCTTTTCGCCGATATGCGGGTTGGCTGCCGCGCCCGGTTTGAAGCGTCCCTGCCCCGCGCTGGTATAGGCGCAGTGGGTATAGTTACCGATGACGCCGCCGCCTGCACCGGCGATGGCCTCTAACACACGCTCCACACTGTCCGGCGGTGTACCCACCACGATCATGATTCGCTCACTACTCATAGCGTTTGCCCCAGTTCCTGCACCAGTTCCTGGGCACGATCCAGCCGGATCGCGCCTTCGGCGATCATCGCCTCGACCACGCGCCCGATCAGGTCGCCGGTGGCGCCGGCGGCAATGGCCATCTGCCGGGCGTGTAAGCGCATGTGCCCGGCCTGGATACCGGTGGTCGCCAGGGCGCGGATCGCTGCCAGATTCTGGGCCAGTCCCACCGCCGCCAGCACCTCGGCCAGTTCACGGGAACCCTTCACGCCCAGAATCTTCAGGGCCACCTTCGCCGCGGGATGCACTCGTGTTGCCCCGCCAACCGTGCCAACCGCTACCGGCAACTTCAGCCGACCGCGCAAATCGCCGCTTGCATCGATCCACCATTCGGTCAGGCTGGTGTAGCGCCCGCCGCGTGTGGCATAGGCATGCGCCCCGGCTTCCAACGCACGCCAGTCGTTGCCGGTGGCGATGCAGACCGCGTCCATACCGTTCATCACGCCCTTGTTATGCGTGGCAGCGCGGTAGGGATCGGCGGCAGCAAACGCATACGCCTCAAAAACACCCCGGACCACATCTGCGCCGGTCAGCGTCTCAGTCGCCAGCGCTGCCGCCGGGATGGTGCACTCCGCGGTAGCCGTGCGCCGATCAGCCAGATTGCTCAGGATACGCAGGTTCACCCGCCCACCGGTAGCCTTCTCAATCAGCGGAGCCAGCCGTTCGCAGGCGGTGTTGATCGTGTTGGCGCCCATCGCGTCCCGCACATCATAAATCAGATGCACGATCAGCATCGGCCCGGCGGGCGTTTCCAGCAGCGGGCGCACCTGAATATCCCGCGCCCCCCCACCCAGCCCGACGATCGTCAGATCGCAGCAGTTGGCCTCCGCCAGCAGCGCCTCCTTGATGCCGATCACCTGCCCGGCGGCCACATAGACATCCGGCACGTCCAGCACCTGAATCTGGCCGATCATGAGCGGTTCATCACTGCTCGTCGCAAAGCCGCCGCCATCGCGGATCAGGCGCGCGGCATAGCTCACCCCGGCCACCACGGATGGCTCCTCAATGGCCATCGGGATCAGGTAATCCCGCCCATTGATCAAGAAGTTCGTTGCAATCCCCAGTGGCAGGGCGTAGACCCCGACCGCATTCTCGATCATATGGTCGGCCTGCGGAGCACCCAGGCCGCTTGCGCCCAGCAGAATCGCCTGTTCGGCAGCGTCCAGCCCGGCCCATTCGCTGACCAGCGCCACACGCTCGGCCAGCGGCCGCTTGAAGAACCCCGGCAGGCGCGAAGTGCGTTGCTGTAGATCGGACATAGGCTGTTCCCTCAACCAGGGCCAACTATCACAGCGTCATCCCGGCAAACCGCGTTCATGCTAACCGGCATTCGCTCTCAAAAGCTATCAAGTACAGGCTGCCAGATCGGGCTGATAGTAGCGGAAAGGAGCACCTTCAGGCGTGCTCGCCGGTCGCCAGCTGGCGATCGGTGGGATCATGCAGGTAGACGGCCACCTGCCACAGACCTAGCGCGGCCAGCACCGCCGCCAGCGCGAAGAGGCCGGCGTATCCAATCAGGCTGACCAGCACGCCCTGCCCGATGCTCAGGTACGAGGCCAGCCCAAAGATCGTGTTCGATAGGCCGATGTACAGGGGCCGCCGATCTTCCGGCGGGATGTTCAACGTGAGCGCCGTAAAGCTGATCGAACTGGCGCTGTTGTGCGCCGCCAGCAGCACAAACACCAGCAGGAACCAGACAAACGCCAGAGTGCTATCCGGGTTGACCCAGCCAGCCCCCAGAATCAGAACGAAGACCGCCACGCCCAGGGCAGCAGCCAGCACAGCCAGCCGCTGATCGCCGATGCGCGCGCTCAGCCAGCCGCTGACCGCCACCGTCACCAGCCCGGTGATGGTGTCTGCCATCAGGAAGATCGCCGCCGCGTTCAGCGACAGGGCAAAACGCGCCTGGGCATAGACAATGATCAGTGGCGCAGTGCCCGCCGCCAGCAACAGGGCGATCCGTCCCAGCACATAGTGCCGGAACAGCCGGTCACCCTGCCAGACCGTCCGGATTTCCTGCCAGCGTTGCCGCAGTCCGCCCCTTGCCGGCGCTTGAACCTGCGCTGGCGGCTCCCGCACAAACTGCATGGAAACCACGCCCACCAGCGTGGAAAATCCCGCCGCGCCGAACAGTAGCGCAAAGTTGCGCGGAAAGGTCAGGGGAAATTCGGGAGTCAGAGCCTGATTCACCAGCCCGCCAGCAGCGAGCGCCAGCAACCCGCCCAGCGTCAGGCGCCAGCTATAAAGCAGGCCGCGCATGCGTGGAGGGACCGTCTTGCCCACCACCTCAAAAAAAGCCATACCCGCCATACCCCACAGCAGCGGGTAAACCAGCAGGAAAAGAAACAGCACAGCGATCAAAACTGTGGCATCTGTGAACAGTGCCGTGCCTACCACCAGCACTGCCCAGATCGCCAGCCGGAACACGCTGACCGCGCGGTAGAACGGCAGGACAAGCGGCAGCCGCTGAATCGTCCCGCTGACCCACAACTGCGAGAGCATGAACCCGCCGCTCCACAGCGCCATCGGCATCCCCAGAATGACCGGGTTGTCAGTGAGCTGGGAGAGAAAAACCGTCAGCACCAGGGTCGGGCTGACCAGCGTATCGATAGCCCTGAAGGCAATGCCGTTCAGAACCATCAGGGAGAAGTTACGGCGCAGGTCAGGCCAGGTTGTCCAGCCGTTGTTCACTGCGGTGTCACTCCAGGCCAGTCATCACAACAACAGTGCATTGGTCACGCCGGTTCAGGCCGCCAAGTGTAGCGCAGATTCGCGTGGCAAAAAACCGGCTGCCGGGCTAGAATGGACGTGAAAAGTCGGGAATTAGTCGTTTTTCCTGCCTGTGGCTTTCCAGGAGGCGATATGTCTTCACTGCTTATCCGGCGCGCGGTTGTGGCGGTGCTGTCCGTGCTGGCCGGCGTGCTGGGCACCTGGGTCATCCTGTTGATCCTGGGCACCGACTGGGCCGAATTCGGCATCGAAGCACTGATCGTGGTGATCGCTCTGGGGGTTGCCGCCATGGTCTGGCTGGACTATTTCCTGAGCGCAGAGATTCTGCCGGAATAGCCACCAGCCAGCGACAGGCATCCCCCGGAACAGCATACCCCGCCGGTTGCACTGAACGGCGGGGTATGCTGTTTGCCTTTGCCGGGTCAACCGCAGCTTCAGGTCGAGCGCAGCCGGATTTGCTGCGCTTCCCGCCTCACCACGCGGATCAATTCCTCGGTGTCAATGTCCTTGAGGAGATACTGGTTGATGCCCAGGTGGGCAAAGCTCAGTCGTTCGTCTTCGCTGGGAAAGCTGGTCAGGATCACGATCCGGGGCGGCAGGGTCATTTCCAGCACCTGGCGGCAGAACTTGAGCGCACCGCCATCACGCCGCTTGCTTTCCAGAATCAATACATCCGGATGCTGTTCGACCAGCGTCGTCATAGCCGCCTCAAAGCTGCCGGTAGCGCCGATGATCTGGATATCCTGCGCCCGTGACAGGCGGAGCACCAGAGCGCGCCGGACTGCAGCGTTTTCGTCCACCAGCAGCAGGCGGACCAGGTCTTCTTTCATGCGCTCTTCCCTTCGCCCCCGATTCAGATCACGGCCTGTGCTACCGTGCGGAAGCGGTACTGTGTCCACTATAGCAGGGGCTTGGCGCTACCAGCGAGTGACGTTCTTCCGCGCCCAAGTTGACAGGAATCATCGCATCATTGGCGCTTCTCCAGCGCCGTTGGCAGGTGCATCACGAGAGGATCTGCTCCCGTTTGAACGGGAACAGGGCGCGGACAGTGGTGCCCTGCATGGGCCGCGATTCCACTTCCAGTTGCCCGCCAACTGCCTGCGCCCGCAGAGTCATGTTGGCCAGGCCATGTCCCAGTAGTCGATCGATCTGATCCGGGTCAAATCCCACCCCATCATCACAGACCTGCAGGCGCACGTCGCGTTCGAGCCGCTCCACAATCACCTTCAGCTCAGAGGCCGCTGCATGTTTAGCGGCGTTGGCCAGCGCTTCCTGAGCGATGTGAAAGAGCGCCGTGCTCGTCCCCTCGTCCAGGACTTCCTCAATCCCCGGCTCCACTTTGAGCTTGATTTCCACCAGTGTATTGGCCCGAAACTCGTGTACCAGCTGGCGCAGGCTCTCGCCCAGGTCATGCACCTTCATGCGTTGTGGGCGCAGGTCCATGATGTAGTTGCGGATATCGCGGATGGTCTGGTTGAGGGCGTCAATCGCGTAACGCAGGCGGTGAGAGGCAGCCTCCGGATCATCTTCCAGCAGTAGAGCGCTGTGCTCTAGGGTCAGGCCAACGGCATAGATCGACTGGATAATGCCATCGTGCAGGTCCATCCCGATCCGCTCGCGCTCCTCCAGTACTGCCAGACGGCGAACCTGCTGGTACAGGCGGGCATTCTCAATCGCCACCGCCGCATAGGAGGCCAGCGTTTCGATCAACACCTCATCGCCAGCAGTGAACAGGGTGCCATCCTGTTTGTCGCACAGGTACAGGCTGCCCAGCACCTCGCCCCGCGCCACAATTGGCACCCCCAGGAAGTTCACCATCCAGGGGTGATTCTCGATGAAGCCCACCGAGTAAGGCGACTCGTGGAGGTTATCCAGGCGGATGGTCTCCTGCGTTTGCAGGATGTAACCCAGCAAGCCCTTGCCTTCCGGCGGGTGGGCCATGGCCCGGCGCTCTTCTTCCGTGATGCCATCTGTGATGAACTGCTCCAGGCGGCCATGCGGGCCGGGAACGCCCAGCGCCGCGTAACGGGCGTTTACCAGTTCTCTGGCAGTGACGGTGATCGTTTCCAGCACCCGCGAGAGCGACAATTCGCTGGTGATGGCCAGTGCCGCCTTATGAATGGCGCGCAACTGTTGCCTGGTCAGGCTAGCGTCCCTGTCCGTCTCAACAACCATAGCCAGTATGTCTCCAGGTCCAGCACTATGACGCTGCGCGATCCCATTCCCAACGCAGCAGCGCCGCGAACGTTTCCAGATCGGTGTCACCACTGATACGCACCCGGCGCAGCAGGTGTACACCGTCGGTCGTGTGTTCAATCCCGCCTTCGGTCACCACCGCCAGCCATACGTCATACTCCGGCAGGAGGGCGAGGACCGTTTCGTCCCAGCGGCCAGCCGGATAACAGAACAGGTGTGCTGGCCGTCCCAGATGCGCCTCGATGCTTTCCAGGCTGCCCTTGATCTGGTAGTGCAGGAATTCCGCGTCCCGTCCGACCAGGCTGGGATGATCCTTGGTGTGGCTTTCGATGTCAATCCCTGCCGCCGCCAGTTCCCGCGCCTGCGCCCAGGTGAGATAGGCCGGATCGCCTTCGTCCAGCCGCCCTGTGATGACAAACACCGTGGCGGTAAAGCCCAATTCCCGCAGCACCGGAAAGGCGTTTTCATAGAAGTCCCGGTAGCCATCGTCAAAAGTCAGCACAACCGGGCGGGTCGGCAACGGCGTACCCCAGCGCAACGCCCTATTCAAATCGTACAGGCTGATCGGCGTATAACCGGCAGTGGCCAGGTACGCCATCTGCGCCCGGAAGTTTTCCGGCGTCACCGACAGGTCCTGGCGATAGGCGTCGGCGTCTTCCGGGGGCACACTGATGTAGTGGTACATCAGCACCGGTGCGGCGATCCGGCGCAGGGTGCCATCACCTCCGTCACCGGCCAGCACCTCTGCCGGCGAGCGAACGCCTGCCCCAGGAGTCAGGGCGAGCAACCCGCTGCCCGTCCGCGCCAGCCAAGAAGCTGGCCAGAACACCGCCAGCACCCCTGCCAGTGCCGCCACCGCGATCAGCAATGCCATCAATAGCACCGGCCTGAGCGGTCGCAGTGGCCTGTAGCGGGAAAGCCAGTTAGTGATCATGATAGTGCGGTAAGCCCCACGCAGCCTGGCCGTGCTTCTGCTTCAACGAATACCTGTGGTACACTCAGTCCGGTTGGCCTCACCGGCCATTATACCATTTGTCATGTTTTTTTCCTAACGATGATCCTGTCTTGAGGTCCTGTGCTGAACGAACCCGACACTCACGATCTCAACCATCGCAAGAACCCATCCCCGGCGCCGCATCTGACTCCGCGCTCACCGGCCTCCACCGAGCCATCCCCGGCCCCCAGGCCGATCCATCCTGATACCCTGGTGCGGGCAGCCATTGCACTGGGCGCGGTGATGATCATTGTCGCCGTTATCTGGGTCAACGGCCTGCGGCGGGAAAACATCTGGGCTGCCCTGCGGCTGGCCGACCTGTGGCTGGCCCTGCCGGGCATGATTGCCGGAACAGCTTTCGCCGTGATCGTCTGGCGTCTGGGGCAGCGCTTCCGCACCACCCACCAGATTGTGCGCCTGATCGAGCAGACCCTTGACCTTTCTGCGCTGCGCTTCCGGCACGTCCTGCTGTTCAGCCTGCTGGCCGCCCTCCCGGAGGAAATGCTGTTCCGGGGCGCAGTACAGACCAGTCTGGGCCTGCTGGCGGCGGCGGTGATCTTTGGCGCGTTGCACGCCCTGACCCGCCTGTACTTCATCTATGCCACCGGCGCCGGGCTATTGCTGGGGGCGTTATACTTGCTCAGCGGTTCGCTCTGGTTGCCCGTTGGCGCGCACTTCGCCATCGACCTGGTGATGTTCCTGCTCCTCCTGCAGCGCCAGCGGCATCATCCGGCCTGAACCAGCCCCGACCGACCGCCCAGCCAACATGAAACGTCCCAGTGCGATCGATCTGCTGCGTATAGAAAATGCCGGCTGCCGTCGCTACGGCGCCTGCCGCCGTCGGCTTCCCAATCTCCTGGCCTTTCGGTCTTTTATCTCTTCTTCCGCTGCCACTGGCTGATGAGGGGTTGCCAGAGGGCCGGAACAGGGTTAAGCTTTCCGCCGTTCCTGTACCTACTACATCTACATTTGTGTGAAGGAAGCGGTCTGCTATGGGCAAAGTACGTGTGGCGATCATCGGCGTGGGCAACTGCGCCTCCGCGTTGGTGCAGGGCGTTCACTACTACCAGAACGCCCGCGATGACGAACAGGTCCCCGGCCTGATGCACGTCAACCTGGGCGGTTACCACATCCGCGATATCGAGTTCTCGGCAGCCTTTGATATCGATATCGAGAAGGTGGGCAAAGACCTCGGTGAGGCCATCTGGGCCGGCCAGAACAACACCATCAAGTTCGCTGAAGTACCCAAGAAGCTTGGCGTGCCCGTCCACCGGGGTATGACCCATGACGGCCTGGGCACATACCTGGCCCGGAAGATCACCAAAGCTCCTGGCTCTACCGCCAACATCACCGAAATTCTGAAGGAAACCAAGACCGATGTGGTGGTCAACTTTTTGCCGGTCGGCAGCGAGCAGGCCACCAAATGGTATGTCGAGCAAATCCTTAACGCGGGTTGTGCCTTTGTCAACGGCATCCCGGTGTTCATCGCCCGCGAAAAGTACTGGCAGCAACGGTTCATCGAGCGCGGCCTGCCTATGATCGGCGATGACGTCAAGAGCCAGGTCGGTGCGACCATCGTTCACCGTGTGCTGACCAACCTGTTCAACGATCGCGGCGTCAGGCTGCTACGCACCAGCCAGCTCAACGTGGGCGGCAACATGGACTTCTACAACATGCTGGATCGCTCCCGGCTGGAGAGCAAAAAGGTCAGCAAGACCAACGCCGTAACCAGCCAGCTTCCCTATGAACTGCCCGACACCGATGTGTACATCGGGCCGAGCGACTACGTGCCGTGGCTGACCGACCGCAAATGGGCGCATATCCGCCTGGAAGGGGCGGCGTTCGGGGATGTGCCGTTGAACCTGGAGCTCAAGCTGGAAGTCTGGGATAGCCCCAACAGCGCCGGTGTCATCATTGACGCGGTGCGCTGTGCCAAGCTGGGGTTGGACCGCGGCCTTTCCGGGACGCTGGAAGCGCCCAGCGCTTACTTTATGAAATCCCCGCCTGTCCAGTACCCTGACGATCTCGCCCGCAACTACACCGAAGCGTTTATCCAGGGCAAGATCGGCGCCAGAATCGCCGATCCGGCGGACGCGCAGTAGCGCCGCCTGGCAGGAGAATCACAACCGGGGCGTCCCCGTGCGGGTCGCCCCGGTTTGCGCTCTCTCTGCTATTGCGTTAGCTGAGCGTATTTTCCTGTGGGATCAGGTCCAGCCGGTGCCCGACCACCTCGAAAGCCCGCAGGGCACGATCGAGGTGCGCTTCCTCGTGGGTAGCCATGTAGCTGGTGCGCAGCAGGCTCTTGTTCGGCGGCACGCCGGGCGGGACAACCGGGTTGGTGTACACGCCTTCCTCGATCAGCGCCGCCCAGGCCAGGACCGTCCGGTACTGGTCACCGATGTAGACCGGGATCACCGGCGTGTTGCTGGCGCCGGTGTCGTAACCAAGTTTGTGCAGCCCGGCCCGCATATACTCGGCGTTGTGCCACAGTTTCTTGACCCGCTCCGGCTCGTTCTCAATGACCTCTACCGCTGCCAGGACAACCGCCACATTCGCCGCTGGCAACGCTGCGCTGAACATCAGGGCGCGGGCATGATGCTGGATGTAGTGAATGATGTCAGCATTCCCGGCAATGAAACCGCCGATCGAGGCGAAGCTCTTGCTGAACGTGCCCATGATCAGGTCAACCTGATCCGTTACCCCGAAGTGCGCCGCTGTACCCCGCCCATTGCCGAGCACGCCCAGGCTATGAGCATCATCGACCATGATCCGCGCCCCGTAGCGGCGGCTGATCTCGATGATCTCCGGCAGCGGGGCAATGTCGCCGCCCATGCTGTAGACGCCGTCCACCACCACCAGCTTTCCGGCATCGCGGGGCAGCTTGCTCAGGACGTTCTCCAGGCTATCGAGATCGTTGTGGCTGAACCGCCGCATCGTGCCCAGGGACATCATGCAGCCATCCACGATGCTGGCATGATCTTCCTTGTCGATAATCACATAGTCGCCTTTGCCAACTACCGCCGTGATCGTCCCAACATTGGTCTGGTAACCGGTTGGAAAGACCAGCGCGGCCTCTTTGCCCACGAATTTCGCCAGCCGCCGGTCAAGCTCCAGGTGCAATTCCAGCGTCCCATTCAAGAAGCGGGAGCCGGTCACACTGGTGCCATAGCGGTCAATGGCGTCTTTGGCGGCCTGGCGCAGTTTGGGGTGCGTGGTCAGGCCCAGATAGTTGTTGGACCCGATCATGACCACTTCCTTGCCCTCAAAATACGCCACCGAGCCTTCCGTGTCGCTCAAGGGCCGGAAATAGGGATAGATCCCCATTTCCATGGCTTCCTTTGCCAGGGTGAACTTGGCGGCCTTCTCAAAGATGTCGGCCAGCGGCACCGAGGAATCAGCAGGAACTGACGCCTCGCTGGAATTGGCCAGAGTATCCAAAGAGTCAGTCATTGGGAATTGCCCCTTCCACGATGAAAGTCACGGGGTCCAACCGCCGGTCGAGCTGGCAGGCCAGAGCCGCCGGTTGATCAACCACGCATTGTACCAGCGTATAAGCAAAACTGGTAATCAATATTGCACAAGTCGCCCTGTGAGCAGGTCTCCATTCCGACCTGCCCCACGGCCCCCCTCAGAACCAGAATCGTTCCAGCCAGTCCAGGAGCATGCGCAGCACTTCCGGCGTCATCCGCACCGCCGCCTCGATGCCATTGGGAGAAAACGCGTAGGCATGGATGTTGTATTTGCGCACGGCGAAGATCATGTAGTCGCGTTCCCACCGCGCCCGGCTCCACAGGAAAGCGATCCCCTGTTCCCGGCGCATCAATTCCAGCCAGTGCCGCCGGTCAACTTCCGGCAGGTTGCTCAGGGTAAAGCGCAACGCCAGCATCGACCCCAGCGTGAAATTCAGTTCCAGCACACCGCTGATCTGATTGACATCGACAATCAGGCTCGCTCCTCTATCTTGCGTCATCAATTCCGCTGTGCCGCGTGATGCCGTCCCCGGATCGCGAGGCCGCAGCATGATCTGGGCCATCAGCGGCGCATTGCTAAAACGCCGCCCCAGTTCCACATCCAGGTCAATTTCACCGGCGAAGAAACGCTGCAGCACCGCAGGTGCAGAACTCTGAATCCGGTGTTGATGGCCGGA
The DNA here is from genome assembly GCA_013178165.1 of Anaerolineae bacterium. NCBI lineage: Bacteria > Bacillati > Chloroflexota > Anaerolineae > Anaerolineae bacterium. Next base: position 467,352 of record JABLXG010000004.1, on the reverse strand, counting down.
GAGTGCCAGTTCACGCTGCAGCAGGTCAAGTGTCTGTTCGGGTTGCTGGTCATCAGCTTCGCTGCCCCATGTCGGGGCATCCTGGCCGCCGCTTCCGAACGAAAAGGAGTCACTCATGAGTGTCCACGCTTTCAGCCGGTACTGCTGGCATTGACACAGGGTGGTTTATCCTCTGCCGCTTAGTCTACAGGAGTCAGGGCCTTCTGATAGATGCGGAAACGATTGTAGATTTCGCCTCCGACCAGCGCGCTGATCTGATTCATCGCCAGGTTGTCATCCAGCACCCAGCCGAAGTCGCCCTCCGTGAACCCGGCTCGCACCGCCGGTTCGACCACTGCCATGTAGAGCATCGCGTCAATGCCCGTCCCGTGGTACTTGTCGATCACGCCCAGGAAAGGCACACGGGTGCGGTTGACCTTGGGCCGCACCTTCCAGTGCCAGAGCACCTTCAGCAATGTCAGGAACTCCGGCGTGTCCGGATGAGGCCGGGCGTGCTTGATCGCCTGATTGAGATCGGGAAACAGCATGATGAACCCTGCTGGCTCCCCATTGATTTCTGCAATGAAGATAAAGTCCGGTTGCAGGAAGCGCTTGAACTGATTGAACAGCGCGTACAATTCCTCCCGCGACGGTGGCACAAAACCCCAGTTATCCTTCCAGGCGTTGGTGTACATGCGGTAGAGCATGTCCAGGTCAGCGTCAAAATGCTTGAGATCGGGGTTACGCAGGATGATGTTGCGGCGCTTCTTCTGCTTCTCCATCACCCGAATGATCTTCTCCGGCACGTTCGCCCCGCGCATAGCCTCCGCCGCAATGCGATAGGACAACAGGTCCATCACACCCTTGTAGCCACGTTCCTCAATGTAGGTTTTGTAATACGGGGGATTGTGCGGGTAGAGCAGGACATGCGGACTATCGAAAAAGTCGACCTGCAGGCCAAATTCATCCATGTCGCCAAAGCTGGCCGGGCCACGTATCGCGTCGTAGCCTTTGGCCCGCACCCACTCCTCGGCGGTCTGGAGCAGTGCGTGTGCCGCCTCACGGTCGTCCAGCACATCGAACAGGCCAAACCAGCCAATATGCTCGTGGTGATACTCATTGTGGCGCGGGTTGATAAACGCCGCAATGCAGCCCACCGGCTCCGCCCCGCGCCAGGCCAGGAAGTACTCGATGTCCAGGTAGTTGGTCATCGGGTTATGTTGCGGGTTCAACTTCTCCCGGCGCATGGAAACCAGGGGCGGCACCCAGTGCGGATCGTTCGCATACACTTTCCACGGCAGACGCAGCAAGGCGTCCTGCTCCGCGGGCGACGAGACACGACGAACAGAGACAGGAGCAGTCATGGTCAATCCATCCTTGGCGTTTATGTTTGAGCGCCGGCCAAACCACGCGGACCGCTGACGAAGCGAGGCATTGCTTTTTTAAATAATACCAGCAACAGCTTCAAATCCCTACGAGTTGATCTATCATGATAAAATAGATAAAATAGATATGAATAATAATATTATAAAATCATTAGCAACTATTTGACAACGACCGGCTTTTCAGTCTAGAGTGTAAAGAACCACGCGAAGACTACAAACTTCTTGTTGGAGGTTCCGATGAGACCACCCAAACGCGCCATGTACCGCATGCCGTGGTCGTTGAACGATAATCCGATCGGCTGGCTGGAGATCACGGACAAGTGCAACATCTACTGCCGGGGCTGTTACCGCCGCAACCTGACCGGCCATAAGCCACTTGAGCAGATCAAAGACGAAATTCGCTTCTTCAAGGAATGGCGCAATTGCGACAACATCTCTATCGCCGGTGGTGAGCCGCTGATCCACCCGGATATCCTGGAGATTGTCGCGTTTGTCCGTGAACTGGGCATGAAGCCTCTGATCCTGACCAATGGTGTGCGGCTGACAGACGACCGCCCCTTCCTGCGCGAACTGAAGAAGGCCGGGGTCTTTGGCTTCACTCTGCACATCGATAGCGAGCAACAGCGCCCGCACTGGAAAGGCAAGAGCGAGGAAGACCTGCTGGAGTTGCGCCTGAGCTACGCCCGCATGATCCATCAGGAAGGCGGCCTGCACTGCAGCATCGGCGCGACCATCTACCCAACCAATCTGAGCGATGTGCCGCTGCTCGTCCGCTGGGCAGGTGAACACGCCGACCTGATCCAGGGCATGATCTTCATCGCTTTCCGCGGCGCGCCACAGGATGCTGCTTTCGACTACTACGCCGGCGGGCGGCGGCTGGAGGCCATTGACGTCAGCTACACCGTCGAAGACACCAGCGAAATTGGGATCACCTCCGCCGACATCTACGAGAAGATCAAAGAAGCCTGCCCGGAATATGAACCCGGCGCCTACCTGGGCGGCTCGCAGACTCACGACGCCGTCAAATGGCTGCTGGCGGCGCGGCTCGTTGGCAAGGGCAACCGTGTTTACGGCTCGCTGGGGCCAAAAGCGATGGAACTGGTGCAGATCTTCCACCACCTCTTCCAGGGGACATACATGGGCTATACCAGCCTGTGGCGCTTCCCCAAGATCGCTTTCCTAGCCTTAGGCGCCTTTGACCGGGGCATCCGGCAGGCGCATGGGGCGTACTGGCGCGACATCCGCCGCAGCCCGCTGCGGGCCTTACAGCCAGTGTATGCCCAGAGCCTGGCCATCATCCAGGCCCCGGATCTGCTGCCTGATGGCCGGCAGGATATGTGCGATAGTTGCCCGGATATGACCGTGTGGAATGGCACGCTGGTGCACTCCTGCCGCATGGATGAATGGCGGCTGTACGGTTCCTACCTGGTCGCCCAGCCCCAGCCTGCTGAGGAAACCGTCCCTGCACCGGAGACCATTTCTGCCAATCGCTGATCGGCCCCTAGCAGACCATTCGCAGGCCCGGCGCGGGCCGGGCCTTTTTGTCCACTTTATCCCTGCACAAAGGGGCGGGCCAGCCGCGCTGCCGCCGAAAGCACCCACAGCGGCAGCTTCTGTCGCAGCGCCCACTCGGCCAGCGCTTCCCGCAACCTGCGCGGCACCAGCCGGATCACGGCATTACTGCTCTGATCGGCCAGGCTGGGGGCATCGGGGCGATCAAAGACTTTGTAGCCCAGGTAGGGGTCGAACTTCCAGGGGTAGCCCGTCGGGCGCAGCAGAGGTTGTAGCGGGCGCTCATAGAAGTTCTCAGCCAGCACCTGCCCATCCGCACCGTGCAGGCTCAGCATCACCCGCGCACAGTCCTCCGGCGTTACCGCCAGGTCGCCCGCTGCCACGCGCTGAACGCCGTTGGCAGCCACGTCAATCTGCGCCTGAGCACTACCAGCAATTCGACCGTCAGCGCCTTCAAACTGCCAGGCGACTGTCGCACCGGGGTAGACTCGCGGCGTGTCGTTAAACACCCATAACCCGTAGATTTGTCGCCCGTCGTGTTCCAGGGCCACCTGTAGCGGCGCTGAAGCGCGGGCCAGCGCCGCATAGCCGCCCTTGGGCAGCCGCTCCGAGTCCAGCACGCCACAGCCCACCTGCGGCACCAGATCCGCCAGCCAGAAGTGCACATACCCGCCTGATCCAGTGGCTCGTGTCCGGCGCAGGTGTTCCACGTGGAACTGGATCAATGCCGCCTGATATGCCCACAGTGACTCGATCTGGCCCTCCAGGTGGCGCAACCGCGCCCAGACGTCGGGATAGCGCCGCAGTGTGGGTAGCGCAGCGGGGGCCTCGAAGCCAAATTCGGTGTTCATCCGCATGTGGTGGCGGTAGACGTCCGTGTAGCGCTTGCTCCACAGCGCCCCGTAATACGTATGAACGTCACCTGCCCGCTGCCAGTCATCCTCCATTTGCCCGGAACAAATGAACGTTGGGCGCGTGGGATCGTACTGCTGCGCATCGGCGTAGAGGGCCGGATCGGGGTGGCGCTCGTAATTGTCGCGGTGGGCAAAGACCATCGTCGGCTCGTTGTGGCAGGTCCAGGTGATAATCGCCGGGTGGTTGCGCAACAGATCGATCATGCCCCGCTGCAACCGCAACGCGCGCGCCTCAAACGCCGGGGAGGGATCATGCACCCAGTTCAGCTCAAAATCCTGCCAGATCAACATCCCGGCCCGGTCGCAGGCCTCATAGACCGCCGGCGGCGAGACATGCACGTGCACCCGCAGCAGGTTGAGGTTGGCCGCGCGGGCCAGTGCCACATCGCGGGCCACACCCTCCGGCGTCACCTGCGCCAGGTACAGCCCCGGCATATATGCTGTTCCGCGCAGGAACACCGACCGCTCATTAACCAACCAGTTGAAGCGATCCGGCGCGCGCTCCAGGCGCACCGTGCGGATGCCGAATATCTGCATCAGGCGGCTGATCGCCTGGCCAGCGCCATCCAGCAGGGCCGCCTCCAACCGGTAGAGATTCGGCTCGCCGTGATCCCACGGCCACCACAGGCGCGGCTCCGGCACGCGCAGGGTATGGAGGATCGTCTGGACACCGGGCAATACCGACAGGGCCAGATCATCGGTAGTTCCTGGCCCGCCGTGATTCTCCGCCGCTATCGTCAACGCCAGGCGGCCCTGCCAGGTCTGGCCGGTCGCGTTGGTCAGAGTGAGCGCCAGTGCCAGCGTTCCGTCCAGGGCCGGATCGATGCAGACGCGATCCAGGCTGATCCCGTGATCGAGCAGCAGCGTAACCGGCGCCCAGATACCGATCGGGTTGACATCCGGCGGTATGACGCCCTCGCCATGCTCGTACTGGCCTTTGACCAACCCCCGGATGACATGGTTGATCGGGTAACTGCCGCGTGGATTAGGCCGGTCCCAGGGGGCGCTGACGCGGACGAGAAGCGTATTCTCTGCGCCGGGTCGCAGTACGCCGGTCACATCGAGCGTGAACGGCTCAAAGCTACCCTCATGCTCCCCGACCGGCTTACCATTGAGCCAGACCGTTGCAAAGTAATCGACCCCGGCGAAGCGTAACCGCGCTCGTGGGAAACGGCCTTCCGGCGCGGTGAAACTCTTGAGGTAGACCCACGCCTGCTCGTTGATCGCCCGTAGATGCTTACCCCAGTAGGGGCGATCGGGATACAGAACCGGTTGCAGGTTGGCGCACTCCGGGGCACTCAGCCAGCCGGCAGAGCCAGCCTCCGGCAAGCCAGCAATCTCCAGCGGCACAGGATGAATGGCCCAGTTCCCGCTCAGGCGTATGGCATGCGGTGGAGCGTCAAATGAAAGCAAGGTCGTCTCCGGCAGGGAAAGCCCGATAATCCGGCGCTCAAGCCCGGAAAGACGCCGTTCAACGCCGGGCCGATCGTCACTTTTGGCGGCGCGCCAGGCCCTCTATGATAAGGGATAGTGTCCGTACCTTCAACAACGGAACCGCCATGCACGAATTGGGGATCACCCAGAACCTGCTCAACCTGGCTGTACAATACGCTGAACCGGCTGGCGCCAGGAGAATCACGGCTCTGCACCTGGTCATCGGCGAACTGTCCAGCGTGGTCGATGATTCCGTACGCTTTTACTGGGAGTTCCTCAGCCAGGGAACCATCGCTCAGGGCGCAGCCCTGCATTTTGAGCGCATCCCGGCAACTTTTGAATGCCGGGACTGCGGTGCAGTGTTCCCACGCAATGCGAATTTCATGTGTCCGGCCTGCAGGAGCGACCGGGTTCAGGTCAAACAGGGCGAGGAATTCTATCTCAAAAGCATCGAAGTCGAGGAATAGATTATGCCGGAGATTCCCGTTATCAGGAACATCATGAGTATCAACGACGCTCTGGCCGCCGCTGTGCGCCGCCAGCTTGACGCCGCCGGTGTGCTGGCGCTGAACATCATGGCCTCGCCGGGCGCAGGCAAAACCAGCGTGATCATGCGGACAGTAGAAACCCTCAAAAGCGAGATGACTATCGCCGCCCTGGATGGCGATATTGCCACTGTCGATGTGGAGAAGATCGCCCGGACGGGCATCCGGGTGGCACTGATCAATACCGGTGGCAACTGCCATCTGGACGCCAACATGATGACCAGCGCACTATCCTCGCTGGACCTGACCGGCGTGGATCTGTTGCTGGTGGAAAATGTTGGCAACCTGATCTGCCCGGCGGCCTTCGAATTGGGTACTCACTATAACGTGGTCATCGCCAGCGTGCCTGAGGGCGATGACAAGCCCTACAAATACCCGGCTATGTACCGCGGCGCGGATGTCCTGCTGCTGAACAAGATCGACATGCTTCCTTACCAGGAGTTCGATCTGGCCTACTTCCGGCACGGGGTGGAAGTGCTCAACCCCGGTCTGGCTTTCCTGCCGCTTTCCGCCCGCACCGGCGAAGGCTTCGACGCCTGGCTGGACTGGGTGCGGGCGGCCGTCGCCCGCCAGCGTGCCAGCATCGCCCCTTCCGGCAAGCCGGGTGTCAGCCAAGCGTAGCCTTTGCGTAGGGGAAAGTGCCCGATCATTCGCTACAATGCCTCGCGCAGGTAACGACGAACCATCACGAGGAGACAAGCGATGATTCGGAAATTCCTACTGGCCCTGACTCTCTGTGCTACCCTGCTTGCGCCGCTGAGCGCCGCGCAGGCTCAGGGCGGCGACGATCCCAACGCCCTGCTGGACACAGCCCTTGCCTTTCTGGCCGGGCAACTGGGCGTCACGCTGAGCCGTCAGGACCTGAGCGGCTGGACCTGGCAGGAAGTCCTCTGGCCGGATACCTCGCTCGGCTGCCCGCAGCCCGATCAGGTCTACAGCCAGGTGCTCACCCGTGGTTATGACTTCCGCGTGACCACCGGCAGCAACGTCTATGAGATTCACCTGACGCCGGATGGCGCTACTGCGGTCTTCTGCGGTGTAACGGCCGCCGCGCCAGCCCCGACAGCTACTGCGTTGCCGTCCCTCCCCCAGGGGGCCACACCTGCTGCTGGAGTCACACCCGCTGCAGCCATCAGCGGCGAGGAACTGATCAACATCGGCATCGCCTATCTGAACAGCCAGCTGGGTACAACCATCACCCGCCGGGACCTTTCCCGCTGGACATGGGAAGCCACCACCTGGCCGGATCGTTCGCTGGGTTGCCCACAGCCGGACGTCACCTACGACAGCAGTGCGCCGGTGCCTGGCTACATCCTGACCATCGAGTACGTTGACCGCATCTACGAACTGCACCTGACCGCCGACCAGCGTACCATCATGCCCTGCGGCGATGATGAACGGCTGCAGCCAGCGATCGACATCGACTTTGCCAGCGCCCTGGCAGCACTCGCCACAGCGACGCCCGCTGCTCCTGAAGCGACCGGGGGCGACCGCCCGATCCTGTTCTACACTGGCGCAGACGGCAACGTCTACCGCGCCGGCTGGAACGCCTATCCGGGGACCAATGTCACCGAAGATATCGCGCCGACCCCGGCAACGCCTTCCCCCTTGCCCCGCTTTGATCACATTTACGGCTACTACCGCTGGTCGCCGGACGGGCAGCGGGTGGCCTTTCTGGATAGCGCGCCACCTGCCCGTTTGCTGGTGGCAGACGCCGAAGGCGGCCAGCCAGTGCAGCTTGCCAGTGATCTCGCGCTGCTCTACCCGCCTGCCTGGAGTCCTGACGGGAGCGCCCTCGCGTATGTCAGACCCACCCAGACCTTCCGCGCCAACAGTCAGGTGATGGAAGTCTACGCGGTGGCCGTGCCGGGCAGCGATGAGAACGCTGCACCGCGCTTGCTGGCAACATTCGAGCAGGGTGTCGGCTGCGGCGGTGGCAGCAGCGATCCTGCCGATACGGTGTACAGCCGGGAAACCGGCTACATGGGAAACGCGCTGATGCTGGCCTGGCTGCCGGGCGACACCCTGCTGCTGACGCCAAGTTGCACCGGCGCGGGCCTGGCCCGTCTGGACCTGTCCAGCGGTGTACTGACCCTGATCGATCCAGCCCTCAGCCGCGTCTCGCTCAGCCCGGATCGCAGTCGCGCCGCCGGCATCATCGCTGACGCTGATGGAAACCACACTCTGACCCTGGTCACACTGCTCAGCGGTGAATCACAGCCGGTGCCGGTCTCCGGGACTCCGGATCAGGTACTGTGGAGCGCGGACGGGCAGCGCCTGTACGTCTCGACTGTCGAGCCACTGGAGCGTGTGGCCCGTTCCGGCGGCGAAGAGTCGATCGGCGTTTATACCGTACGCCTGTGGCGCATTGACCTGTCCACCGGGGAAGCCACCCTGCTCTTCGAACAGGAAGGCCGCGGCATCGGGACATTGACCGAAGCCCCAGATGGACGCGGGATGATCTTCAGCTTTGTGGAAGATTCACGGGCCTGGCTGCAGGCGGTGGAGACTAACGCCAGCGCCGATGCTCAGCGCGAAGCTGCGCCGGGCGCCTGGCTGCTGCTGCTCACGCCGGAAGGCGCAATCACGCGCCTGGGGCGCGGCGGCCAGCCGGCTCTACAACCCTACCTGCCGGAGCCTGCGCAGGGCTAGGCGGCCAGTGCTCACTATACTCAACAACAGGGGCGCCCCACCCGGAGCGCCCCTGCACTCTTCCCCCCAGAACCTCAATCAGACTTTGTACTCCGAGCGCGGATCGAGTGCGTCGCGCAGGCCGTCCCCCACGAAGTTGATGCTCATCACCGTCAGGATGATCAGCAGCCCTGGGTAGAACCACAGCCACGGCGCCTGCTCCAGGTAGTCGTACGCGCCGTCCAGCATGCTGCCCCAGGTGGCCGTCGGCGGGCGCACCCCCAGCCCCAGAAAGCTGATGTACGCCTCCGACAGGATAGCCGTCGCCACGCCCAGCGTCGCCGCCACAATCACCGACGCCATTGTGTTGGGCAGGATGTGGGAGAGGATAATCCGCCGGTCAGGGATGCCCAGCGCCCGCGCCGCCAGCACGAAGTCCGATTCCTTGAGCGAAAGGAAACTGGAACGAACAATCCGCGCCAGGTAGGTCCACCCGGTCAGACCGATGATCAGAATGATCACCACCACGCTACCGCTGAAAGTTCGCCCGAACAGCATGATGTCCGGAATCTTGCCGCTGAGGAACTTGGCCATCACCAGCAGCAGCAACAGCGAGGGGATGCTCATCAGCGCTTCGGTGAAGCGCATCAACAGACTATCAACGATCCCGCCATAATAGCCGGAGACCGCCCCGATGAGCGTGCCCAGCGTCACCTCAACCAGCACGGCAAACAGACCGATGATCAGCGAGATTTGCCCGCCGTAGACCGTCCGCGCCAGAATGTCCCGCCCGACCGTATCCGTACCAAAGGGGTGTTGCGCTGAAGGCGGCTGCAAACGGATGGAAGTGTCGTTGTAGTTAGCGTAAGTTTCGGAAAACACCAGCGAGCCAATGCCGATGTACAGCACAATGGCCAGCAGGATGCACAGCCCAACCATGGCCATGCGATGGCGGCGAAAGCGGTGCACCGTCAATTGCAGGAGCGAGCGAGGCCGGTAGGTCTCCTCAGCCAGTTGAACCGGTTGCGAAGTTGTGTCAAGCGTCATGGCTGCCCTCCCCTCAGGTGTACCGGATGCGCGGATCGAGCCACGTGTAGACCAGATCGGTCAACAACTGAAAGACCACAACCGCCACCGAAATCAGCATCAAGAGGGCCATCAGCACCGGAAAGTCGGTACGCGTCAGATGATCCAGGAAGAGCCGCCCCATCCCCGGCCAGGCGAAGATGCGCTCGGTGACCACCGCGCCAGCCAGCAGAAAGGGCACGTCCATGCCGATGATCGTCACCAGCGGCAGCGCGGCATTCTTGAAGGCATGGACGAACAGAACAGCCCGCTCCCGCAACCCTTTTGCCCGCGCTGTGCGGATGTAATCGGAGTTGATCACTTCCAGCATGTTGGAGCGGATGTAACGGCTGTAGCGGGCGATATCGATCAGGGCGATGCTCATTGCCGGCAGGACCAGGTGCCATACTACCTGGGAGAGCGTTTTGCCCTCAATCGGATCGTACATACCCACAGTCGGCAGGTGCGGCAACCCCCAGGCCTTGAAACGCACCGCGAAGATATACATCAGACCCAGGGCAATCCAGAAGATCGGCATGGAGAAGGTGATAAAGGATAGCGCGGTCAGGACATTGTCCAGGACCGAATACTGGCGTAGTGCGGAATACACCCCGATGAACAGAGAAAAGACGATGATCAACACCTCAGCAGTGATCATGAGGGTCAGGGTATTCGGGATGCGCTCGGCGACGACATCCATGGCCGGCTGCCGTGTCACCAGCGAGTTGCCGAAGTCGCCACGCAACACGCCCCTGCGCTGGCCGTAGCGATCGCTCACGCCATCGCCGTCCGAATCGACCATGACCCAATCATTGCCGACCAGCCAGTATACATACTGCACCATGATCGGCTGGTCCAGCCCCCACTCCCGACGCAGGCGCTCTTTGTCCTCGGAACGCGGCGGAGTGCGCCCGCCCAGGGTCGCCACCGGATCGCCCGATGCCTGCATGAGCACAAACAGGATGACACTGATGATCAACAGTTGCGGGATAGCCTGTAACAGGCGGCGGATGATGTAGCGCCCCATCGGCTCTCGTGCTCTCCAACCCTTTACTCAATCACGATGCGCAAGTTGTGCCAAGTCAAAACGAAGGCGGGGTGTGGCTTACACCCCGCCCAACGACTTTTTCCGGGCGAATTACCCGGCAACATCCCAGGCGTAGGCATTCCAGAATGGTGTCACGCCATTGACAGCCACATTCTGCATCCGGGTGCTCACCGGATAGTTATCCGGGTCTGTCCACATGCCCATCCAGGGCAGGTCCTGGGCCAGGATCTCCGTGATCTGGTGCCAGATCGCTACGCGAGCATCATAGTCCGTGGTACGGCTCTGCTGCAGGAAGAGGGCATCCAGTTCCTCGTTGCAGTAGTAGTTCCAGTTGTTGCCTTCCGGCTTTTCCGGGCTGGGGATCTCGCTGCAGAGGAAGGTCTCACTATCCGGATCCGGGTAGCCATCCGGGCTGGACGACCACTGGCCGATGTCATACTGGCCGGTCGCGATCGGCCCACCGGAGCCGTAGCTGTTCCAGAAGATGTCGTAGGATGGGTTGTCCAGAATCAGACCGACCCCGATTTCGGCAAAGGCTTGCTGGACGACCACCTGGGTATCCATACGCACCTGGCGGGGCGGCGTCAGATAACGCAGCACCAGCTCAACGCCATCCTTGTCGCGGGTACCATCGCCGTTGCTATCCACCCAGCCGGCCTCGTCGAGCATGGCCGCTGCAGCCGCCGGATCATACGGATCGGGCGCGATATTCGGACTCTGGTACGGCGACCCTTCCCAGTAGCTGGCCGGGATGTAGAAGAAACCCAGCAGCAGATCTTGGTTGATCCGTTCGCGCGGCACAGCCATGGCTAGCGCATGGCGAACATTGACATCCTTCAGCGCCGGGTGGCCATCCGGACCCATGTTGAAGAACCAGCCCTCATTATAGCCAGAAGGCACCCACTGGACCTTCACTTTGCCGGTTGCTTCCACCTGAACCACATCGGAGGGCGCCAGGAAGTAAGCAATATCGCCGTCGCCAGCCATCAGAGCTGCCGTCTGCGCCGCATCATCCGGCACAAAACGGACAAAGATGCCATCCAGCTTGGCCTTGTCGCCAAAGAAGTTCTCATTCCGGACGAACAGGATATGGCTGCCCGTCTCCCACTCCTGGAAGACAAACGGCCCGCTGGAAACAGTCGGCGCGCGGTTCCAGGCGGCGTTGTCCAGCGTCCCTTCCGCCTCAAACACCGGGCGCAGGACGTGTTCCGGCAGCACCCAGCGGAAGATTCGGGTCAGCCAGGGGGCGAAAGGCTCCACGAAGTTGATCACCACCGTGGTCGGGTCGGGGGCCTCTACGCTGGCAACCACATCCGGAGTATACGGGTAGCGGCTGAGCGGCGTATTGGCAGTGCTGGTGATCATCTCGTAGGTGAACACGAAATCCGCCGAGGTGATCGGTTCGCCATCCGACCACTTGATGTCATCGCGCAGCTTCAGGGTGATCGTCTTGCCGTCCGCGCTGATACCGCCATTGTCCATGCTGGGGATCTCGGTCACCAGCACCGGGACGGGGTTCAACTCCTCGTCGAAGTGCCATGCCCCGTACAGGTAGAAATCGCGGGTGATCGCGGCAAACGACATGGTCGTATACATCGGGTTCAGGCTGTCAAGTTCCTGCGTGAAGATGACCGTCGCGATCTTGCGATCCTGGGCGGCGGCGGTGCCAAATGAGGCAACAACCAGCGTCAGAGTCAATAACACAAGAGCCAGACGTCTCAGTTTCATCTATTCTCCTCCTGGGGAAACAAGACATGAAACAGGCAACTTGAGGTTGCGGCTGGACGTCAGCCGCCCGCCGCACTAGAATCATACAAACATGGGGCCGGTAAAGTCAAATGAATCACCGTTGAATTTCCTACCGACGTATGCTACAATGCCCCCGCGCGCGATCGGAACGGGGTCGTCGCGCTTTCTGTTGAACATCAGGATGGTCAGCTATAGGCCAGAAGGGCACTTACTCATGAGCGATTTGGTTAAGGCCTTGGAAGCCCCGGCGCCAACGCATCCCCAGATCAAACCGGGCGACACCGTGAAGGTCCATGTGCGCATCGTGGAAGGCAACCGCGAGCGTATCCAGGTCTTTCAGGGCCTGGTGATCCGCGTCCGGCGGGGCGGCAACAACGAGAACTTCACCGTACGCCGCGTTGCCAGCCATGGCATCGGCGTAGAGCGTACCTTCCTCCTGCGCAGCCCGCGCGTAGAACAGATCGAAGTCCTGCGCCGCGCCAAGGTGCGCCGCGCCAACCTGTACTATATGCGCGGTCGTCGCGGTAAGGCTGCCCGGCTCAAGGAACAGCGTTAGTTCCCGGGCCATGCAACCGCCTCCGGCGCCCCTGATCGGCGTGCTCGCCGATCACAAGCACCTGCGGCCTGCGCACGGGGCCGGGCGCGCCCGCACATTTGTCGGCGCCTACGATTCCTACCTGCACTGCCTGGCGCTGGCTGGTGCGCTCCCTGTGGTAGTGCCGCTCAAACTTTCCCCGGTTGCCCTCCGGGGTCTTTTTGATCAGCTGGATGGCATCCTGCTCACTGGCGGCGGGGATGTCGACCCCATCTTTTACGGGGAAAAGCCCCTCAACGATACCGTGCGCGAGATCAAGCCCCTGCGTGATTCCGCCGAGATTCGTGTCGCCCGCTGGGCCGCCGCCGAAGATGTCCCCCTGCTGGGCATCTGCCGCGGTCACCAGGTAACCAATGTAGCCCTGGGCGGCGATCTGGTCATGGACATCCCCACCCAGCTACCTGACGCGCTGCGCCACACAACGCCGGATGGCCTGCCGCTTAACCATCCAGCGCATCCGGTCGCCATCGCGCCGGGGACGCGCTTGGCGGCCATCCTGCAGGTCGACAGTGTGATCACCAACAGCCGCCATCATCAGGCCGTCCGCCGCCTGGCCGATGGGCTGGTTGCTTCTGCACATTCCCCCGATGGTATCATTGAGGCGCTGGAGAAGCCGGCAGCGCGTTTCTTCCTGACCGTCCAGTGGCACCCGGAAAATCTGTGCAGCGCAGGCGGCGAGACCACAGACATGACACCGCTCTTCCGCGCTTTTGTGGAAGCAGCGGCGAGCTTCCGGCAGGATCGGCTTCACCCGGCGCGTAGCGAGTAACGTTTCCGGGCAGGTTCCCATGACCACAGGCCCCAGCAGCCCCATCGGCATCCTCGATTCCGGCGTCGGCGGGTTATCCATCCTGCGCGCCCTGCGCCGGGAACTGCCCGCCGAGTCGCTGATCTATATCGCTGACCAGGCCCACCTGCCCTATGGCCCGCGCCCGCTGGCCGAAATCCGCACCTTTGTGCAGCACATCACCACCTTCCTGCTTGCCCACGAGGCCAAACTGATCGTCATAGCCTGCAACGCTGCCAGCGCCGCCGGTCTGCACGATCTGCGGGCCATGTTCCCGGATGTGCCTTTTGTGGGGATGGAACCGGCGGTCAAAACGGCGGCAGCAGCCACGCGCAGCGGCGCCATCGGCGTGCTGACCACCGCTGCCACCGCCAATGGCACGCTATACGCCAGCGTGCGGGAGCGCTTCGCCGCGAACGTGCACGTAGAGACGGTGATTTGCCCCGAACTGGTGGAAGCTGTAGAGGCCAACGCCACGTCCCCGGCGGCGTTGCGCCCGCTGTTTGAGCGTGTCCTGGCCCCTGCCCTGGCCCGTGGCATCGATCAACTCGTGCTGGCCTGCACGCACTTTCCCTTTGCGCTGGAGGCCCTGCAGGCGTTTGTCGGCCCACAGGTGGCCATCATCGATCCCAGCCCGGCGATCGCCCGCCAGGCACGCCGGGTACTGGCTGATCGGCAGCTACTCGCCCCTGAAGCTACCCGGCCCACCCTGCGCTACTACACCACCGGAGATGCCAGCCGCTTTAGCACGCTGGCGTCCAATCTGCTGGGCGAGCCCATCCAGGCGCAGGCACTACGCTGGGCCGGGGAACAACTGCTTGCGGGCGACTGAGGAAATGCTTCCCTACTTGAGAATGTAATACGTGCCCTTCTTGGAGCCGATCTTGAGCAGCAGGCCGCGATCCACCAGATCGGCCAGGTCCAGCCGGATCGTCTCCGGTGAAACATCCGGGCTGAGCGTGCGGTACTCGCGGTTAGTGATCGAGCCGTGGTCACGGACGTACTGCATCGCCCGCGCCTGGCGGCTGTTAAGCACCGCGCCGTCAGCATAGACAGGTAGCCGTTCACGAGCGTTGTAGAGCGTCACCGTGAAGGAATAGGGCTTGGCATCGAAGGTCGGCTGTTTGTGACCGGACTGCAGCATCTCCTCGATCATGCGGTCGATGCCCAGCCCCAGCTCCTCGATATAGCCCCAGTGAAACAGCGAACCGACGATGCGGGGGTTGCGACTGAAATGCTCGTCCACGATGTTATCCACGGTGATGAAGCCGGGCAGCCCGCCGGGCGAGCTGACCTCCAGCCGGTCGCGGTACATGCGGACTTCGATGCGCCGGCCACGCAACCGGTAGTCACGGTGGCAGACGGCGTTGACCAGCGCCTCGCGCACGGCAAAGGCGGGATACTCATAGGTCTCCTCGCGCTCCAGCCCGCGCACCACCGCGCTCACGGCCATCTCTCCCCAGGTTAGCTCCCAGACATTTTCCACCATACGGGCCAACGGGCCGGTTATCTCCTCGCGGCGGGCGTAACCGGCCATGCCGTCCTCGCCGCGAGGTTCCGTCCCGGTGAACTTGACGAAGACAATGCCGCTCTGGGGCAGCCACTGCTGGGGGTACTTGCTGAACAGCAGAATCCCGGCAACCGTTGGCCTGTTGTCTTCAGTCAGCGCGCCGATCTCCCGCAGCAGTTCCTTCTCATCGCCGGTAAAAACGCGCCGCAGACGCTCCTCCCGCTTGGCAAAGTATTCGTCCAGGATGTTGCGGTCGAAATCCTCAAAGGACGCGCCGGGCACGACCTCCGCCTCAAAGTCGCCTGTGCTCTTGGTGCTGGCCAGGCGGCGGATCTCCTCGCCGCCCAGTGGGCGATTCTCCCTGCCAGAACGCACCAGTACGCGCCCATCCTCCAGCGCGTGCAGCTCCATACTGCGCGGCACGCGGATGGCGACCACTGTACCCTGTTCCGTCTCAAATTGTTCCCAGTTGCCGATCACTACCGGCGGGCGGCACCGCTGCTCGGCCTCGCGCAGGATGGCTTCCAGATCCTCGCTGTAAGCGTGGCCGACAAACTCGCCGGAAGGGTCCAGGCCGATCACGACCATCCCGCCATCCGTGTTGGCAAAGGCTACCAGCGCTTCAGCCAGCGCGTCAGCGGACGGCTCGGAGAGGAGTTCCAGGCGGGAGCTTGGCCCGTTCTTGAGTGCAGTCAGATCCAGCATACCCATCAGTGTAATCACAGGCGGCAGCAGGCGCCAGTGCGCTAACGGGAGGGCACAGCTGCCCAGCCCGCTGCGTTCAGCCAGCGCCCGCGGCGCCGGCTTCTGC
This sequence comes from Anaerolineae bacterium, assembly GCA_013178165.1. Classification (NCBI taxonomy): domain Bacteria; kingdom Bacillati; phylum Chloroflexota; class Anaerolineae; species Anaerolineae bacterium. The sequence goes on along the minus strand of JABLXG010000004.1, from coordinate 451,387 downwards.
AAGACGCGAGACGAACGCGGCAGCAGTTACTCGCCCCAGACCTCGGCGGAATTGTCCCCCTCAATGTCAGCTTCGTCCGATTCATCCTGTTCGTCAAGCGTCGCAGCCAGCGAATCTGGCAGTCTGTTTTCGGCATCGCGCTTGGTCTGACGCCGCTTTTCCACGATGGCAATGGAAGCTACCGTATCGCCATCGCGCAGGTCCATCAGGTGCACCCCCTGGGTCATCCGCCCGGTGCGGCGGATCGAATCCAGCGAGGCACGCAGAGTCATTCCACCGGTTGTGATCAGGGCGATGTCGTCCTCGGCGTTGATCGCCCGCGCGTCAACGATCGGGCCGGTCCGCTGGTTGCGGGCCAGTGTCCGCACGCCATAGCCAAAGCGCCCCTGTGGGTGATACTCTTCCAGCCCTGTGCGCTTGCCAAAGGCCTGCTGAGTCACGATCAGCAGGTCAGAATCGCCCGCCTCGATCACGTCCATGCCGGCAACGCGATCCCCCTCGCGCAGCCGGATACCGTTGACGCCGCTGGCCGGACGCCCCATCACCCGCACCTCGCGCTCCGGGAAGCGAATAGCCATGCCGTCTTCGGTCACGATGATCACGTCCTGGTCGCCCGTGCTCATCCGCACCCAGCCCAGCGTATCGTCGCCGATCAGCGACATGGCGATCAGGCCATTGGAGCGCACCGCAGCGAAATCCTGCAGGCGCACCCGCTTGACACGGCCATAGCGCGTGCACATGGTGAAATAGCCGCGCTCCTCAAATGACGGCACAGCAGCCATCGCCGTGATCCGCTCACCCGGCTCCAGGCTCAGGACCGCCTGGACCAGCGTGCCGCGTCCGGCGCGGTCAGTCCCCGGAATCTCATAAGCTTTCTCGGAGTACACCTTACCGCGATCGGTGAAGAACAGGATGTTGTCCAGGCTCCCCGCCGCCAGCAGATGCACCAGCACATCTTCCTCGCGCGTGGCCATGCCGCTGGCGCCCTTACCGCCGCGTGTCTGGCGACGGTAAGCCGCCGCCGGAACCCGTTTGATATAGCCCTGATGTGTGAGGCTGATCAGCACCTCCTCGTCCGCGATCAGGTCGGATTCCTCAAAGTCGGTGCCAATCCCGTGGACGATATGCGTGCGGCGGTCATCCCCATATTTCTCGGCCAGGGCGATCACATCTTCTTTTATCAGCCCCAGCATCTTGTGCGGACTTTGCAGCAGATCTTCCAGGTAGGTAATCCGCTCGCGGACCTGGCGGTATTCATCCTCGATCTTCTGGCGCTCCAGCGCCGCCAGACGGCGAAGCTGCATATCCAGGATGGCCCGGCTCTGCAGCTCAGTCAGGCTGAAGCGGTTCATCAAAGCCTGCAGGGCATTATCAGCGTCATCGGCCCGCCGGATCGTCTCGATGATGTCATCCAGTGAGGCCAGCGCCTTTAGCAGCCCCTCCAGGATATGCGCCCGCGCCCTGGCCCGTTCCAGCTCGAACTCAGATCGACGCCGGATGACCTCCCGGCGGTGTTCAATGTAAATCTGCAAAGCACGCTTGAGATTGATCAGGCGTGGCTCGCCATCGACCAGGGCCAGCATTTGCACGCCAAACGTGGATTGCAGCGCGGTGTATTTGTACAGGCGATTGAGCACTTTGCGCGGCTGAGCATCGCGGCGCAACTCGATTACGATGCGCAGGCCGCGCCGGTCGGATTCGTCGCGCAGGTCGGTGATCATGTCCAGCCGCCCGGCGCGGGCCATCTCCGCGATGCGCTCGATCAACGTCGTCTTGCTGATCTGGTACGGGATTTCCGTGATCACAATGCGGTAGCGCCCGCCGCGCATCTCCTCGATTGTGGCGGCAGCGCGCATGATGATCCGGCCACGCCCGGTGGCGTAAGCCTGCTTGAGGCCCTCGCCCCCGACGATCAGTGCCCCGGTCGGGAAGTCCGGGCCGGGCAGGAACTGCAGCAACTCATCGACGCTGATGTCCTCGTATTGGTCGTAATGATCGATCAGGTAGACGATGGCTGCGGCCAGTTCGCGCAGGTTATGCGGAGGGATGTTCGTCGCCATGCCTACCGCGATACCGCTGGCCCCGTTGAGCAGCAAATTCGGGAGCTTGGCTGGCAACACGGTTGGCTCCTGCACCGTCCCGTCGAAATTATCGACGAAATCGACGGTGTTCATATCGATGTCCTGCAGTAGTTCCGCTGCTATCGGCGCCAGCCGCGCCTCGGTGTAACGCATGGCTGCCGGGCTGTCGCCATCCACACTGCCGAAGTTGCCCTGGCCGTCAACCAGCACATAACGCATGGAGAAATCCTGAGCCATGCGGGCCATCGCGTCATAGACGGCAGCGTCGCCGTGTGGATGGTACTTGCCCAGCACATCGCCCACAATGCGGGCGCTCTTGCGGTACTTGGTCCCGGGGCCAAGACCCATATCATACATAGCGTACAGGATACGTCGATGCACCGGCTTGAGACCATCGCGGGCATCCGGCAACGCGCGGGCGATGATTACGCTCATCGCGTAATCCAGGTAGCTCCCGCGCATCTCCTCGTTGATGTTGACAGGCCGAACTGTCCCGATATCCATACCTTATGATCCTTAAATCATGGTTCAGGAACTAGCCGCATCGGTTGCGCCGATTGGCGGATAGTTGCTTACTCGTTCGCTGCTTTACAGCAAAAAATCTGTCTGAAGAACCTGCATCGGCCTCCAGACCAGACCGATCATCGCCGGGAAAGACCTAACGCCCTGACCGGTCATCCCCCGCCCCTGACGGCAGCTACTGACCAACTCCCGGGCAGGGAATGCCCGGACTCCGGGAACTCTTATTGTACCCCGGCTGCGCTCCTGAGTCGAATTCTGCCCATCGCACAGGGTGGCGTGTACCGCCAGATATAGCGGTACACGCGCTATAGAACCACCATATACAGGGCTTTGGGTGAATTCCCGCAAGATCGTCCAGCGGTGGCTGGCGGGCGGCGCAGCCGGGCGCTACAATTCGCCCATGGTACGCCGACATTCGAGCTTGGGGCTGGCGGCACGGGCATTGTTTGTGGCGCTGCTGGCGCTTCCGGGTGGTATTGTCCCGCAGGCGCAGGCGCCGGTGCATCCTGTCGTCCTCCTGCTGCAGAGCACCTCCCTGACCTCTGAACAACACTGGGCCGCCGAAGCGCTGGCCGGCGTGCTGCAAAACGCCGCCCCGCCCTGGTTGCACATCGCGGTCGCAGCACTTCCGGCAATGACCGATCCAGCGCCGATCGTGGAGCGCGTGCCGCTGGTCGTGCTTGTCCAGCCATGCACCGCCGCAGCGGACTGCCAGCTCTGGCTCCGTTTCTTGCCCACCACACCGCCCGCCCGTGGCCTGATCACTCCCACCCTGCAGGATGCTATTCTGAACGCTGACCCACCCACCCTGGCCTACCAGCCTGGCCAGGAAACGTTAGCCACAGACCTGGTCGCTGGACTGGCAGCCTATGCCACCGACCGCTGCGCGGCTGCGCTGCCCCATCTGGATCAGGCCGCCGGGACCCTGCCGGAACCCCATACACTGGCGTTTTACCGCGCCCGCTGCCGCCATGCCAGGCACGATTACACCGCCGCCTTCGATCTCCTGCGGGTAACCCGCCCGGCGCTGCTGGCCGCAAACCCCGATCCGGCCCTGCTGGCGCTTTGGAACGCCGCCATAGCCGATGCGCTGGCCCAGAATTTTGCCTTCGATCGGGCGCTGGCCTGGGATGATCGGGCTATCCGCGCCGCCCGCCGCAGTGAACTGATTGCTGCGACCAGCCGGCAGTTGCTGGCCGAACTCTACCTGCTACGCGGGCAGCACCGCCTGTACCTGTACGAGTGGGACGCGGTGCTGGCCGACTACAACCACGCCCTGAGCCTGCTGCCCGACCTGCCCCGCGCCTACTACCTGCGCGGGCTGCTCTACTACACACAGAACCAGCGGGCCGCCGCTTACGCCGATCTGACCCGCTTCCTGGCGCTGGAGACCAACCTATCCAACCCGCTGCTCCCGCTGGGCCGCCAATACGCTGATGATCTGACGCATTTGCTGGCCACGCCCGCGCCGCCACCCTGAGGAGACTGTCCATGCCAACCCACCGCTCCGTTGTCATCTTGCTGGCGTTGATCCTGATGGTGGCCTTTGCGCCGCAGCCGGTCGCGGCCCAATCCAGCAATGGCGCCGCCCCCCTGATTCTGGTCGCTGTGCCCGGCAAAGATGGCGAGCAGCTGGCCGGACGGCTGGGCGCGGCCTTTCGCCTGCTGGGAACCGCTGGCTCTGCCCGCCACTATAGCGGCCCGGTGACCAGCATTGACGCCGCACTGCGCGCCGGGCGCTACTTCGACGCGACCGTCATCGTCTGGGTTGCGCCGGATGCGCCCACCGATCTACGGACAACCGTCCGGGGCTGGGCGTTCATTCCCGCGCCGTCGATCACAGGGCGGTTACCGCTGGCTGGGCCAGATGCCCGCCCCCTGGTCGCGGCCATCCACACGATTGTCGGGCAGGCGCTGGCGGTACGTGGCCGGTGCCTCCCGGCGCTCAGCAGCCTGCACCGCGCCATCGACCTGGCTCCTCGCCGCTGGCCAGGCCTGGTCGAAGCCCGCTACTACCGGGGCATGTGCTACGCTCAGGCAGGCGACCTGCCACACGCCCTCGAAGACCTGGACACCGCCCGAAGCAGTGCCGCGGCGCCCTGGTACGTCCACCACGCCGCCGCCTGGGTCAACGCCGACCTGGGGCAGTACGCCGCTGCCCTGGCCGCCGCAGATGAAGCCATCGCCAGCCTTCCGGATAACCCCGATCTGCTGGCCGACCGCGCCTACTTCCACCGGCAGATGGGCAATAACACCGCCGCGCTGGCCGATCTCGATCGGGCGGTTGCCCGGCAACCGGAAAGCATCCCGTTCCGGCTAAGCCGCGCCGAAGTCCTGACCACGCTTGGCCGCTACCGGGCGGCGCTGGCGGATGTGGAAGCCGGGCTGGCACTGAACCCGCCGGATCGCGCGCCGCTCCTGTTCCAGCGCGGCCTGCTCCACCTGTACCTGAATCGTCCTGCCGCCGCCGTGGATGACCTGCGGGCGTATACAACGCTCCGCCCGGAAGACCCGTCCGGTTGGGTCAATCTCGGCCAGGCTCACGAACGCAGCGGGGAAACCTTCAGCGCCATCCAGGCCTATGAGACGGCGCTCAGCGTCGCCCCGGAGGCCACGTATCTGTACAGCACCCTGGCGCGGCTGTACTACGAAGCAGCGGGCGCGTTGCCCGCCGGATCGCTGGAAGCTGAACGATACCTGGAACTGGCTGAACTGGCCGCCACCGCCGCCCTGAACGCCTACAGCCAGGATGCCGCCGCCCTGCTCTATCGGGCGCTTGCCCGGCTGGCACGCGGCGAGAATACCCTGGCCCTGGAAGACCTCAGCGCCGGGATCGACATCGCCCCGGACCTCGATGGCCTGCGCTTCAACCGTGCTGTCCTTTACGCCCGGCTGGGCGAAGCTGCACTGGATCGTGCTGAACGCGAGCGTCTGCTCCGCGCCGCTCTGGAAGACTACGCCGTCCTGCTACGTCTGGACTTCCCGGCTTACAGCTACCTGCTGCCGACCATCGGCGCACTGTATGTTGATCTCGGCGCGTATGAAGAGGCTATCGAGCACTTCGCCGCTTACGACGAGTTGTATCCTGCCGCCCGGCCTGACCAGCCAGAAGCGCTGGCCCGCGCCCGCGCCTACGATGGTGTGGGTCGCTACACCGACGCCGCCGCAGCCTACACTCGCGCCCTCGAAGGCGACTCGCCAGCGCTGGTCTGCCAGGCCCGGCTGGCGCTGGGCATCCTCACGGGTCGCCGCCTGGGCCGCCCGGCTGACGCTGCCGAACTCCTCAGACGCTACCTGGCTGATGGCTGTACGCGCAATCCGGTCACGCGGGCCGCCCTGGAAGCGCTCCTCAACAGCTGGCAAGGCGCAGAAAGCGACTGATCCGCTTCCAATCGTCTGCAGGCGGTTGCACACCGGGCAGTTGTGACGCTACAGTTGAGGCCGCCAGTCCCTTTCGCCAGCCATCGCTCCGGAGGGCCTATGAGACCCAGAACCCTGTTCTTTGCCAGCCTGACCGCGCTGCTGCTAACCCTCGTCTTCACAGCAGGTAGCCTGATCGCCTACAACGCCACCCGGATGCTGCCCGAACACGACGGTCTGGCCTACCTGAGCGGCCTGCACGATCGGGTGACCATCCTGCGGGACGAGTACGGCATCCCGCATATCTACGCCAGCAACACGGAAGATCTGTTCTTTGCCCAGGGCTATGTCCATGCTCAGGATCGCTGGTGGCAGATGGAATTCCAGCGTCACACCGGCCTGGGACGCCTCCAGGAATTGACCGGCTTCAACGCCAGCGCACTCGGCAGCGACCTGTACATCCGCACGTGGGGCTGGAACCGTGCCGCCGCCGCTGATGAAGCCTTCATAGCGCCGGAAACCCGCGCTGCCCTGGAGGCTTATGCGGCTGGTGTCAACGCCTATATTGCTGGCAAGCATGGCGGCGCCCTGGCCCTGGAGTACACCCTGCTCGGTTTGACCGGCGTGCAGATCGAGATCGAACCCTGGTCGCCACTGGACACCACCGCCTTTGCCAAGACCATGGCCTGGTACCTGGGCGGCAATGCCGATGAGGAACTGGAGCGTCAGGAGGTACTGAACCGGCTTGATCCAGAACTGGCTGAGGCGTACTTCCCGCCTTACCCGTTTGGCCGCCGTCCGACCATTGTTACCGCTACCGACCTGCCGATCACGCCCAATAGCCTGACGGCTCCGGACAGGATTTCTGCCACCGGTAGCCGTACGGACGAAGCCACCCAGAACATTGCCACATCTGTTGCTGGCGGCCGGGCAGCGCTGGCGTTCCTGCCTCCGCGCGGCACCGACATTGGCAGCAATAACTGGGTCATCTCCGGCAGTAACACGGCATCCGGCCTGCCCATCCTGGCCAACGATCCCCACCTGAACATCCAGATGCCGTCCATCTGGTACGAGATTGGCCTGCACTGCCGCCCGCTAAGCACAGCCTGTCCCTATGACGTGGTCGGCTTCAGCTTCGTCGGCGCTCCGGCGGTGATCGCTGGCCACAACCAGCGCATCGCCTGGGGAGTCACCAACCTCAACCCGGATGTACAGGACCTCTACATCATCCGCGTCAATCCAGATAATCCCTACCAGTACGAATACAACGGCGAATGGCGGGACATGGAGGTAGTCACAGAGACCATCCGCATCGGCGGCAGTTACGAGCCACGCGAGGACGACCCTGCCACTGAGCGTTGCGAGGGCATCCGCGACCTGCCGCTGACCCCCGATGGCACGCTGGAGATCACCGTCCGGATCACCCACTTCGGGCCGATCATCACCGACAACACGATCACCGAGGACTGCCGCTTTGTCGGCCTGACCGAGGAAGGCGATCCGCTGGCGGTGCGCTGGACAGGTTTGGAACCGGGCGACCTGATGCGTGCTGCCCTGGCGATCAATCGGGCTACCAACTGGGAAGAATTCCGCCAGGCGTTGACCAGCTGGGACTGGCCGGCGCAGAATTTCGTCTATGCTGACATTGACGGCAACATCGGCTATCAGGCGCCGGGCAAGATTCCCATCCGCGCCGCCGATCACAGCGGTCTGCTGCCGGTGCCGGGCTGGACCGACGCCTACGAGTGGAAAGGCGTCATCCCCTTTGACCTGCTGCCGCGTATTCTGAACCCGGAACGCGGCTGGATCGTGACCGCCAACCATGCCGTCGTCCCGCCGGAATACTACGACCAGTTGGCTGATACGCTGGGCGCGGACGCCAACTACACGATCAGCCAGGACTGGGATGAAGGCTACCGCGGCCAGCGGATTGTTGAAATGGTCAGCGGCACGCGTGCCCATACGGTTGAGACGGTAGCCGAGATCCAGGGGGATAGCCACAGCCTGGTCGCCGAAGAGCTTCTCCCCTATCTGCTCGCCCTGGAATTCCCCGATCAGGCTCTGGCCGACGCCGTCACCTGGCTGGCCGGGTGGAACCTGCAGATGGATAAGGATAGCCCGCAGGCGGCCCTCTTTGAGATGTTCTGGCTCAAGCTCTCCACAGCCCTGTGGGAAGATCAGCTTGGTTCGCCGGGCGGCAGGGCATGGGCTGTACAATTACTGCTGGATCAACCCGATCATCCCTGGTGGGACGACGTCAGAACGCCTGCTGTGGTCGAGACCCGCGACGACATCCTGATCCGCGCCCTGACCGAAGCGCTGGACACCATGACTGCGGCGTGGGGTGCCAACCGGGAAGCCTGGCGCTGGGGCAACCTGCACACGGCCACGTTCGTCAATACGCCACTCGGCCAGAGTGGCATCGGGCTGGTCGAGGCGCTCTTCAACGCCGGCCCGGTAGCAGCCAGCGGCAGCTCCCGCACCATCAACAACACGGCCTGGAGCTTTTCCGCGCCGTTCGCTGTGCGCAGCCTGCCTTCCTTCCGGATGATCGTCGATCTGGCTGATCTGGAAAACAGCCGGGCCATCCACACCACCGGACAGAGCGGCCATCCGCTCAACCCGCATTACCGCGACATGATCGAAGCCTGGCGCACCATCGACTATCATCCGCTGCGCTTTGGCGACGAAGCCGTCAGCGCGGCAGCCAGACACAGGCTGGAACTCCGCCCGGCCCCCGGGGCGGGCAGTGGATCCGCTGCAGACTGAGATCAAACATCACGGGGCGCGCCGGGCTGACCCGGTGCGCCCCGTCAGACTTCGCCCGGTCGCGGCTACAGACCGATATCAATCCGCCGCAGGGCGATCAGCAGCAGCGTCCCCAGCACGGAAGTCGCCAGGAAGATCAGGATGGACAGCAGCATCCGCTCCAGGGCGGTCATACCCAGGAAGCGCCGCTCCTCAACCTCTTCTTCGTCCAGCGCTACCTCTTCAACCGGTGCGCCAAACAGTTCTTCATCATCCTGTGCCGCGCTCTCGCGCAGGCGATCCAGCATCGACATACGCTCCAGGCCCTCCCTCTACGTCACAGCCAGCGGAGTCGTCCCCAGCATAGTGTCAACGGGTGCGGCTGTCAATCTGTGTCCTCAGCTGTCCCCGCATACACGGCAAAAGCCGGGTCGGGAATGCCCCGCCGCCAGACGCCATCCACGAGCCGAAAGGTGATCGGCGCTTGATGGCCTTCTGCATCCTGGACAATCGCCCAGGCGCAGTTCCCGCCATCGCTGCCAATGCCCGTGATCACGCGCACCACGGTCGGCACCGGCGGCGCTACACCAGCGGCAAAATCGGCGATCAGCGCCTCTGCTGCGCTCTGCGCCGCCGGATCGTACAGTCCGCGCAGGGTATCCGGCAGACCCTGCGCCAGCAGGAACGGCTCCAGCGCCAGCCGCCATTGGAAGAACTCCCGCCAGTCCACTGGCAGCGCCTCCAGTGGCGTAGCGAATATATGGGCCAGGATATCGATGCCAGAGTCTGGCATCACACGGGAGGCCAGCAGCGCCGCTGCCCGCTCGCCATAGGCAGTGACCAGACTCTCCACAAAGCTGGAACCAGGCGCCCCGCCATCCCCCAGGAAGCGCCCCACCAGCCAGTCGCGCAGAGCGGCCCGCAGGAATGCCGCATCATGGGCCGCATCCTCCACCGGGGCGCTACCCGCCTGGATCAGCACCCGTTCGGCCAACAGATCGCCGATCCGCCGCGCCAGATCAGGCTCAAGCGGGACATCCACCCGCGCCCGGCCCAGCAGCGGCGAGGCCACCCGCAACACATCGGCTTCATCCGGTGACCAGCTCACCTCCACAAAAGGATCAGGCATGATCCGCACAGTCAACAGGGGCAATGGCTCCGGGCAATCCAGCCAGGCACAGCCCTGTCCCCACAGACTCTCCAGCCCTGGCCGTAACGCTTCCGCCAGCGGGCCATCCAGCGAGCCGTAGCTCAGGGTGAAATTCCCGCCGGAGATCGTCGCCGGCGCGCCCCAGAAGGTGATATCACGCGGGACATGCCGCCAGCCATCCGCATAACGCCAGTAGAACCACACCTGCCGGTAAGCTATGCCGTTGATGGTTTCTTCCACCAGCACCCAGGCCCGGCTCTCGTCCACCGCCAGGTCAATCACCTTTCCGGAAACATCAACATCAGCCTGCCGCTTGAGTTCCTGGTACTGCCAGAAGCGTTCAGCCTGTCCCAGCATCCAGGCGGCGCTACCACTGCGCTGGATAGCCAGAAAAGCGGCCAGGTCGCCAACACGCAGGGCCGCCGCCTCCGCCGCCACTGTCTCGCGGAGTTGGCGCTTCAACTCCTGGTCAACATACCACAGTCGGGCCAGGATTCCGCCCGCCACCACCAGGATTAACAGCACGATCAGCAGCATGGCCAGCAGAGCGCGCCCGCCATTGGCCCGCCGCCACCGGACATCCGCCGGGGATTCGCCCAGTTCGCGGGCGACTGTCTCACGCTCAACTTCCCAGTCCAGCCGAATACCCATACCGGCGTTCAGCCTCTGATCCGTCTACGCTTCATCCACAATCGTCACTTCACCGGCCAGCAATGGCCGCAGCGATCCATTATCCAACCGTATCAGCAACGCGCCCCGGTTATCCAGCGCCTCTGCCACGCCGCTGAACTGCTCATGACCGGCGGCAACGACCACCCGCCGGCCCAGCGTGACGTTGTACCGTGTCCACGCTTCCAGCAAGATCGGTTCGCGCAGCCGTGGCATCCAGGCATCAAGGTGCGCCAGCAGATCGCCCAGTAACGCCCCGCGCGGGCAATGACGCCCCAGTGCCGCCTCGACCGTTGTCGCCCGGTACGCCTCCAGCGCCGCCGGGGGAAGCGCATCCCGCTGCACATTGACGCCAATGCCCAGCACCACCGCCCTCAGCGCATCGCCCGACCAGACTGCTTCCGCCAGGATACCGGCAACCTTGCGCCCGGCAAGCTGCAGGTCGTTAGGCCATTTGATCCCCGGCAGCACTCCCAGCCCCGCCAGCGCCTCCGCCAGCGCCACCGCGCCAAGCAGTGTGACGCGCCCCAGTTCCTCCGGCGGCAGGGCCGGACGCAGGATGACTGACAGCAACAACGACGAACCGGGGGCGGCCAGCCAGGTGCGGCCAAGCCGCCCGCGGCCCGCCGTCTGTTCGTCGGCGATCACAATCGCTCCGTTCGCTGCGCCTTCCAGCGCCCAGGCGCGGGCGATATCCTGAGTGCTGGACACCTGCGCAAAATAGCGATAGGGCCGCCCGCCCAGGTCAGGCAGCCAGTCCCGGCTCATAGCCCTGTCTCCCCCCCCCCGTCCGTCGATCTCGCCTGTCGCTGCCGTCATTGTAGCGCCCCGGTGGGCAGCCCGGCAACAGGCGGGAGCCGCAGCGATTTTGTCCAGCGCCGGGCATCAAGTACAATTCACAGACAATCCCGGCGATCCTGACGCCACAGAAGGACAGAACCACCTATGGATCACCTCTGGACACCCTGGCGCATGGCTTACCTGCGCGGCGAATCCGACAAACCGGACGGGTGCATCTTCTGCCACAAAATCGGCGCTGACGATGACGCTGAGTTCGTCGTCTTCCGCTCAGAGCATGTCTACGTCACGCTTAACCGGTTTCCCTACAACAACGGACACCTGCTGATCGTGCCATATGCGCACATCGGGGAATTCACCGCCCTGCCGCTGGAGACCCTGACCGACCTCATGCGCACCACGCAGGAAGCGATCGTTGCCCTGCGAACGGTGTATAACCCTGCTGCGTTCAATGTCGGCCTGAACCTCGGCGCAGCCGCCGGGGCCGGCGTAGCTGAGCACCTCCACCTGCATATCGTCCCGCGCTGGCCGGGCGACGCCAGCTACCTGAGCGTCATCGCTGGCACGCGGGTCATCCCTGACCTGCTGGAAGATACCTACCGCAGCCTGCGAGCTGCCTGGCCCGCGCGCGGGGTGGATTCCAGTGGGGCTAATGCAGGTTAGGCCGGACCGTCTGGATTGCGCCGGAGAATGGAGCGACGACCGATGCCATCGCATGCCGTTCTCTCCCTGACCCCCGAAGAACAGGCCGCCCTGCAAGCGGCGCTGGCCAGTGCTTCGCCTGCCCTGCAACGCCGGGCGCGGATCATCGCCCTCAGCGCAGAGGGCGCATCCGTCGCCAGTATTGTGGCGGCCGTCGGCCTCTCGGAGCGCCAGGTGCGGCGCTGGCAAAAGCGCTTTCAGGAGCGCCGTGCAGCGATCTTCGCCGCCCCGGAAGCCGGCGAAAAGACCGCCCCGGAACCACGCCGCGCCAAGCAACGCCGGAAAGACTCATCCTCCGGCCAGTCTCCGGACGCAGAGCAACCGCGTCTGCCGCTACGGCTGGACAAGAAGCCCGGCATCAGCCAGGATGATCCGATGAGCGAGACCGGGCGTAAGGTGCTGTACTTCCACTTCGAGCGCATGTTGCTCCACGAACCGGGTAGCCGGCTGGGCGAGGATATCGAGGCTGTTCACGACATGCGCGTCGCTACCCGGCGCATGCGCAGCGCCCTGCGCGTATTTGCGCCCTACTTCCGCCCCGGCGCGATCCGCCCCTTCCAGCGCGCCCTGCGCGATACCGCCCGCGCCCTGGGCGCCGTGCGCGACATGGATGTATTCATCGACCGCCTGCAGCGTTACCGGGCGAGCCTGCCCCCCGAAGCCGACGACAGTCTATCCCCGCTGCTGGACTATTGCGCCACCGAACGGGAGACTGCCCGCGCCCGCCTGATCGATCATCTCAACAGCCCGGCCTTTGCGGGCTTTGTGGAAGCCTTCGCTGCCTTCCTGACCACGCCCGGAGCCGGAGCCAGACCGATCGACCCAGAGACCCCTGTCGCTCACCAGACCGGACATCTCGCGCCACGCCTGATCTACACCCGCTATGAGGCCGTCCGCGCCTATGAACCGGTGCTGGCCTGCGCCACGATCGACACCTTGCATGCCCTGCGCATCGAATTCAAACGCTTGCGCTATACCCTGGAATTCTTCGAGGAAATTCTGGGGTCAGAAGTCGCGCTGGTGATCGACGAGGTCAAGGCCATGCAGGATCACCTGGGTGACCTCAACGATGCGCAAGTAGCCGGACTCTACTTGCAAAACTTCATCGCCCAACACGAAAAAGCACAGGCTGCACTGCCCATCAGCGAGCGGCGCAGTATCGAGCAGGTTGTCAACTACCTGGCCTATCAGTTCGCGGAAAAACACCGCCTGATGAGTTTGTTTCCGGCAGCTTGGGAACGCTTCAACCGTGTGGAGGTGCGTCAGGCCCTCGCTCTGGCTGTTGCTGTTCTCTGACTCTTGCCAGCAGGCTCGGCAACCAGGCCAGCCCACCTGCCGCAAGAAGGACAATCACCGGTAGCAGCGGCAGGACGTAACGCTGCCAGGCCAGCGGAACTGCGGCCAGGGTGAAGAGTACCGTCAACAGTGTCCACATCCCGACCACGGGGGCAGCCACCCACGCCTGCCATTCCCATCCCAGCCGGACAGCCCCGACCAACGCCAGCGCCAGCAGGATCACCCCGGCGGCCTCTCCTGCTGTCCCCTGCCCGTAGCGGATCCCCGCCCAGGGCGACGCTTCGTAACCGGCGATAGCTTCGCCGAGAGGCTCTGCCCAGGATTTCACCTCGTAATAGGCAGGATCAGCGGTTGTCACCTGGGCGATCAATCCGCCAATCCGCGCCGGGAGATCAGCGTAGGCCACTTCCGGGAAAATCGCGACCTGGTCAGCTACCAGATCTGCCCGCAGGCGCAACACCTGGCTTGCCCGCCCGATCGGGTCGCCCCACCAGGCTGGATTCAGCGCCAGGAATACAGCGACGGCCAGGGCCGCGCCGATCGCCAGTCCGCCGAGTGCCTGCCTGTGGGCGCCGCCAGGCAGCCGGGCAGCAACGATCAGCACTCCCAGCCCGGCGGCAACCACCGGCACTGCACCGCTGTGCTTGCTGGCCAGCGCCAGGCCGGAGGCCGTCCCCAGCGCCAGCGCCGGGAGGAGCCAGCGGCGCATTCCTTCTCCCCGGCGAGCCAGTCTCTCCACCCACCATATCGCCGCCAGGATGACCAGCAGGCTACCCAGCTGCAGCGCCGCCTCCATATAGGCCCGACGAACATGGATCAGGATCACACCGTGCGTCGCCAGCAGAAAGCTAGCCGGGTAAGCAACCCGCCGCCGTCCCCAGCGCCAGCCCAGCACGAACATGGCCGCCACACTCAGAGCGCCGGGCAAGGCTGCTGACCAGCGCGCCGCCGCCAGCAGGGCGACAGATGGCATCCTGCCGCTCGCGACATTCCAGTCCCAATCGGCACCCCAGTCCCACTGATCGTTCAGATCGCTGACCTGCAGGCCAGCCACATGCCAGGCCAGGCCGATCAGATACTTGGACAGCGTGCCGTTGAGCAACCGGAGGTGCTGCTCCGTGGCGTTGAGAGGCGGATCGTGGTAGAAGACCTGCTGCCAGTCTCCAGCAATGAACTGATAATAATAATCGCGGCTCATCATGATCAGGGTGGATTCATCCCCATGAAAGGGGACGAACGCGACCCCACCCAGCACAAATGCCATCAGGGCGAGATTCCACAGCAGATCCACGCCGCGCAGCCAGCGCCGCCATCCGGCGTCCATGCTAGATCACCGAGACGAGCTTTTTGGCCTGCTCCACGCTATCGCCGGCCTTGACATAGACCGTATGCACCCGTCCGGCGCGGGGCGCTTTTAGCTCGTTTTCCATCTTCATCGATTCGAGGATGACCAGCGTCTGACCAGCTTCAACGGCCTGCCCCGGCTCCACTGGCACGGAGAGGATCAGGCCGGGCATCGGCGCGCGGATGACAATCTCAACGTCTTCTGGGACAAACGCCGCGCTGGACTTGGCCAGGCGCTGCTCGCGTTCGTCCATCACTCGCACGGCGTACAGCGCCCCCCACAGCAGCACCTGGTAGAAGCCATCGACCTTCTCCACCAGCCCTTCATAGGAGGTATTGTCTACCAGCAGGGAGTACAGCGTCTTGTTGTCCAGGGAAAGAAAATCGACATCGCGCGGTTTGCCATCGACCAGCAGCTTGCCATCCGGCAGGATGTCGATCGTGAAGGTGCGGTCATTGACCGTAGCCGTGTATCGCATCAGTGTATCAGCCTCCCCGCCTTAGCGCTGCATGCGTTCCCAGCGCCCGAACCACTTCCAGTTGGAAACATCGCGGGCGTTGCGCTGCACGATCTGCGCGGCCTGCTGGCGGTCGCGGTGAGCGACCAGCGTGGCCAGGATCGCCGCCAGCTCGGTCTGCTCCTCCGACTCCTCTTTCTCGATCTCAAAGCGTTCTTCGACAAACGAGGTGTCAAAGCTACCAGCCATGAAGCGGTGGCTGTCCATCAGGCTCTGATGGAAGGGGATGTTGGTGTTGACGCCCATCACCCGGTACTCGCTGAGGGCGCGGCGCATCCTCAGGATAGCCTCGCCACGTGTTTCACCCCAGCAGATCAACTTGGCCAGCATGCTGTCGTAGTAGGGCGTCACCTCGTAGCCATCGTAGATGCCGCTATCCAGACGGACGCCCGGCCCGGTCGGGGCGACGTTGGCTGTAATCCGCCCGACCGACGGCATGAAATCGTTGTAAGGGTCTTCCGCATTGATCCGGCACTCGATCGCCCAGCCATTCATGCTGATCGAGTCCTGCGTTGGTCCCATCCGCCGCCCGCGGGCGATACGAATCTGCTCCTTGACCATATCGACACCAGTGACCATCTCGGTGACCGGGTGTTCCACCTGGATGCGGGTGTTCATCTCCAGGAAGTAGAAGTTCTTTTCCTTGTCCACCAGGAATTCCACCGTACCGGCGTTGAGGTAATCCACTGCCTGCGCAGCGCGAACGGCCACGCTCCCCATGCGCTGGCGGAGATCCTCATCGACGAACATGCTGGGGGATTCCTCCACCAGTTTCTGATGCCGCCGCTGGATCGAGCACTCGCGCTCGCCCAGGTGGATGGTGTTGCCATGCGCGTCGGCCAGCACCTGAATCTCAATATGCCGGGCGCCCACGATCAGCTTTTCCAGGTACACCGTGCCATCGCCAAAGGCAGCCTCAGCCTCCCGGCGGGCCGAAGCGAGCGCACCCGGCAAATCCTCCGGATGCTCGACGATGCGGATGCCCTTGCCACCGCCGCCCGCCGCCGCCTTGACCATCAGCGGGAAGCCAACCTCTGTCTGCGCAGCCACCAGAATCTCATCGTCGGTCAGGCCAGGCCGCGTGCCGGGGATCAGCGGCACGCCTGCCTTACGCATCAATTCGCGGGCAGCCAGCTTATCGCCCATCATGGCGATGCTGTGCGGGCGCGGGCCAATGAACACCAGTCCTTCATCCAGGCAGGCCTGGGCAAAATCCGCCCGTTCTGCCAGAAAGCCATAGCCGGGATGGATAGCGTCCACGCCGGATTTGCGGGCCACATCCAGCACCTTGTCAATCACCAGGTAGCTCTCCGAAGGCCGCGCCCCGCCGATGTGGTAGGCTTCGTCAGCCTGGCGCACATGCAGGCTGGTCCGATCGACATCGGAGTAGAGGGCCACCGTCTGGATACCCAGTTCCCGGCAGGCCTGAATCACGCGGATGGCGATCTCACCGCGGTTGGCGATCAGAATCTTGCGAATGAAGGTCGTCTCAGGCATTAGCGTCAGCCTCTCGCTGGCCGGCTTAGAGCGGCATGTTGGCGTGCTTGCGTGGCGGATTGCTGTCGCGCTTGTTGCGCAACATCTCCAGGGCATTGATCAGGCGGGGACGCGTGTCTCGCGGTTCGATGATATCGTCGATGTCGCCGCGTGCCGCTGCCACATAGGGGTTAGCGAAGCGTTCGCGGTAGTCAGCGACCAGTTCCGCCCGCAGCGCATCCGGATCGTCGGCCTCCGCCAGCGCCCGGCGGAAGATGATGTTCACCGCGCCTTCCGGCCCCATCACGGCAAATTCGGCGGTCGGCCAGGCCAGATTGAGATCGGAACGGATGGCCTTGCTGTTCATCACGCAGTAGGCCCCGCCATACGCCTTGCGCGTCACCACCGTGATCTTGGGCACGGTTGCCTCACAGTAGGCAAAGAGCAGCTTGGCCCCGGAACGGATGATCCCGCCATGTTCCTGAGCCACGCCCGGCATAAAGCCCGGCACATCCTCAAAGGTGATGATCGGCACGTTAAAGGCATCGCAGAAGCGGATGAAACGGGCGGCCTTTTCGCTGGCGGCGATATCCAGCACACCGGCCAGCACCGCCGGCTGGTTGGCCACAATGCCCACGCTGTGCCCACCCAGCCGGGCGAACCCGACCACGATGTTCGGCGCGTAATGCTCGTGAATCTCAAAGAAGCGCCGGTCATCAACGATCAGGCGGATGACCTCTTTCATGTCGTAAGGCTTATTGGGATTGTCGGGGATGATCGTATCCAGCGCTTCTTCGGTGCGCAGCGGATCATCGCCGGTGGGCACATACGGCGGATCCTCCATGTTATTCTGCGGGATGTAGCTCAGTAGCTCCCGCAGCAAAAAGAGGCAATCTTCCTCGGTGTCCGCTGCCAGATGGCTGACGCCGCTGATGGTGTTGTGCGTCATCGCCCCGCCAAGCACTTCTTTGGTCACATCCTCATGGGTGACCTGCTTGATCACATCTGGCCCGGTCACGAACATGTGACTGGTGTCTTTGACCATGAAAACAAAGTCGGTCAGGGCCGGGCTGTAGACCGCGCCGCCGGCGCACGGTCCCATAATTGCGCTGAGCTGTGGCACGACGCCGCTGGCCAGCGTATTATGCAGGAAGATCGAAGCGTAGCCATCCAGACTGACCACGCCTTCCTGGATACGCGCGCCGCCGCTATCGTTCAGGCCGATGATCGGCGCGCCGTTCTTCATGGCCATCTGCATGATCTTGACGATCTTCTGGGCGTGTACCTCGCTCAGGCTGCCGCCAAACACCGTAAAATCCTGGGAGTAGACGTATACCAGCCGCCCCTCAATTGTGCCCCAGCCAGTGACGACGCTATCCCCCAGAATCTGATTCTCCGGTGCATCCATGCCGAAATCACGGGCGCGCTGCACCACAAAAGCATCCACCTCGCGGAAGCTGCCGGGGTCCAGCAGGATTTCCAGTCGCTCGCGAGCAGTCAGCTTGCCTGCTTTGTGCTGGCGGTCAATACGATCCTGGCCGCCACCCAGGCGACCCTGTTCACGTTTGGCGCGGAGTTCGGCAATCCTGGAATCAAGTTCTGTCATCGGCAACCATTACCTTCCAACCCGATCCACCTGCTCAGGTCTGATCGGGACGTGGATTCAATTCAGGAACCACAGGCTCCTGATCCAGCGCCCTGCGGCGCAGACGATACACAACCCCCACAAACAGGGCCACCAGCAGGACAGTCACCACGGCGGCGAAAGGCCAGCGCGCCCTCGCGTAATCCGCCGTGGCGAAGGCCCGCCACCAGATCAGCGAGTACAGCCCGTATGCACTGACGAAAAGAAACACCGGGCGGGGAGATCGGTTGCGCACATGCCACACACGCCAGGCTGCCCACAGAAAGCTCACCCCCCAGATCAACCCGCCTGCTGCCGCCAATAGCGGCGGGAAGGCAACGCCCAGCGCCGTATATTGTGGCGCCAGAAGCACGGCCCGCGCCGCCGCAAGCAGGTTAGCCAGCGCCACAGCCACCAGCAACAGGCAGACCGGGCGCACACCACGAGGATGCCGGGAAGGTGTGGGGATCGGGCTTTCCAGACGCATAGGGCGCATTATAGCCCAGCGCTGTCAGGCCTTCCAGCCTTCCAGCGCGGGCAGAACCGAAACCGATAGCTTTTGAGAGCCGGGCGCCCACCAGCTCCGGGCGTCAGAGCGTCACTTCTGGCCGGTACTCGCCAAAGACCCCGCGTAGCACGCCGCAAATCTCGCCCAGCGTAGCGTCATGCTCCACGCACTCGATGAACAGCGGCATCAGGTTCTCGCGCCCGCGTGCGGCTGTTTCCAGTTGGCCCAGCAGCCCGGCCACCCGGCTGTTGTCTCGTTCGGCGCGCAGCGCAGCCAGTCGCGCCCGTTGCTGCTGCTCCACAGCCGGGTCTACCCGCAGGATATCCACTTTCGGCTCGCCCTCGACCATGAACTGGTTCACGCCCACCACAATCTGCTCGCCGCGCTCGACCGCTTGCTGGTAAGCGTAAGCAGCGTCCTGGATCTCCCGCTGCATGTAACCAACCTCGATAGCCCGCAGCGCCCCGCCCAGTGAATCGATCTTCTCAATGTAAGCCCGCGCCCGGCGGTAGATCTCGTCGGTCAGCGCCTCGATGACGTAACTCCCTCCCAGCGGGTCAACTGTATCGGCCACGCCGCTCTCATAGGCAATGATCTGCTGCGTCCGCAGGGCCACCTGAACGGCTTCCTCGGTCGGCAGGGCCAGCGCTTCGTCCATGCTGTTGGTATGCAGGCTCTGCGCACCGCCCAGTACCGCCGCCAGCGCCTGCAACGTCACCCGGACGATGTTGTTTTGCACCTGCTGGGCGGTCAGCGTGCTGCCGCCCGTCTGAGCATGGAACTTCAGCCGCTGGCTTTCCGCGGAACGGGCGCCGAAGCGGTCGCGCATGATCTCCGCCCATAACCGCCGCGCCGCCCGGAACTTGGCGACTTCCTCCAGGAATTGATTATGCGCATTGAAGAAGAACGATAGCTGGGGGGCGAAGTCGTCCACATCCAGACCGGCATCGATGGCCGCCTGCACGTAGGCAATCCCGTTGGCCAGCGTAAAAGCGACTTCCTGCACGGCGGTGCTGCCCGCTTCCCGGATGTGGTAGCCGCTGATACTGATCGTGTTCCAGTGCGGCACGTGCTCCCGGCAATAGGCGAACAGGTCAGTGATCAGGCGCATACTCGGCCCCGGCGGGAAGATGTAAGTCCCCCGCGCCAGATATTCTTTGAGGATGTCGTTCTGAACAGTGCCGCGCAGCTTAACCGGTTCTACCCCCTGCTGCCGGGCCACCGCGATGTACATCGCCAGCAACACCGCCGCCGGCGCGTTGATCGTCATCGATGTCGACACCCGGTCGAGCGGAATACCCTCAAACAGGCGAGCCATATCCCGCAGGCTGCTGATGCTGACGCCTACCCGACCAACTTCGCCCAGGGCCATCGGATGATCGGCGTCGTAGCCGATCTGGGTAGGCAGGTCAAAGGCCACGCTCAGGCCGGTCTGGCCCTGCTCCAGCAGGTAGCGGTAGCGGGCGTTGGATTCCTCGGCGCTGGCATACCCGGCGTACTGCCGCATCGTCCACAGCCGCCCGCGGTACATCGTCGGCTGAACGCCCCGCGTGAACGGATACTGTCCCGGGTAACCCTGCGTGGTCTCATAGTCGGCGGGGACATCTTCCGGCGTGTAGAGCCGCTGCAAGAGGATACCGGAAGACGTCACAAACGTTTCTCGCCGTTCAGGAAAACGCGCCAGCGCTCTGGCCAGCACGTCCGTTTCCCACTGCTCTCGACTACCAGGCTTGGTCATGGCTATGCTCATCCCCCCGGCGGCAGGAACGCCTCAAACGGAACCTCGATTCCGGCGAAGTTGGCGAAGGTCAGATCGGTGAAGGTCAGGCCCAGGTTGGCACGGACGTAGTCAAACAGCCGGGCGTAGCTTTCCACAAAGCGATGGCAGGCGGCCAGGCCAAGCAGTTGCACGGCCATTTCGATCGCTGCTGGCGGGCCTTCGATCTCCACGAAATGGCCGTAAGGTAACTCATCCAGGACAACTTCAACCTCGCCCAGGGCGTAAGTCGTGCGGTACTTCTCGTAGATCATGAATGGCCGGTAGCCCAGCCGGCGCAGAATCAGGTCCATAGTGGCGAAGTCGTCGACGACCACTTCGGCTTCAAACCGGGCCTGTAGCCCATCAGCTGTGGCGGCTTCCGCCGGGCTTTTGTAAGTCAGCCGAACCTGGCTATCCTGTCGTAGCCGCAGCACAATCCCACCCGGCACAAAAGTGCCATCCGGGTCTTCATAGCGAATGTTGCGCTCCAGAATACGGGGATGGCGCAGCGCCGCACCATGCACCTGCAACGCCTCAGCAACCGGGGCCAGCTCAGGGACCCACAGCTTGGCTTCGATCTCCTGGTGATCCTGCTGCCGCGCCATCGGCTACCCGCTCACGGTTTCTGTTGCCGGCGCATATCGGCCACAATCTCGCCGATCTGGGCTTTGAGATCAGCAAAGACCGGATACACGCCCCGCGTGGCATCAATCACCCGGAAATTGAAGTGCTCGGCCATGCGGTCAAACTGCTCGATGATGCTGCGCTGGTAGGTGATGTAATTATGGTAGATGTCGGCGCCGGCCAGAAAATCCGAGCCGCTTTCCCAGTAGTCGAACATCCCCCGCGCCGACAGCACACGCGGGATGATCGCTTCGACATTTGCTCGGAGATAAAACACCGCGTCCGGTACAATGGCGAATCCGTAAACGCCGAAGATCCAGTCGGGGTCGGCTCCGCGGGCCAGAGCGCGGGCGATCGGCGCGTAGATGTAGCGGTCGGTCAGCATGACGAATCCCGCCCGCAACGCCGGGATGATCTCCTTCTCCAGCCGGTCAACAAAGTCGGTGGCGTAGAACAGGTCCATGGTCAGCGGGCTGAGGTAATTGCCCTGCTTGGCCCGGCTGATGCCTTTGGCGGCCAGCGCGGAGCGCGCCAGCCCGGTCTGGACGGTGCCATAGCCGTTTTGCTCCAGCCACTCGCGGATCAGCGCCACCTGGGTGGAGCGTCCCACGCCATCCGTGCCCTCGATCACAATCAGCCTGCCGGGCAGTTCTTTGTCCGGCATCCCCGGCAGCGGATACCCGTAGGTTTGCATTCTGGTCATGTTACGCTCCCTTGCCCGCGCCAAGACCCGGTATGTACCGGCCATACAGCCCTTCGCGCTCCAGGGTCTCCCGCCACGGGATCAGTTCCGTCCTGGCCGCCCCTGCCAGATGCGGCTCCACAATCCGGCGCACCTGTTGCTGCTGGGAAACCAGCGTATCGGTCGCGTCGATCACCTGCAGGCCGAACTCTTGAATCATGTGCTCGTATTCCTCCAGGATGCGGCTCTGGAAGATCTTGAATGACTCGTACGGGTCGCTGGCGTAGCCCATGTCCAGCCCGGCCTCGTAATACTTCAGTTCCGGACGACCGGTCATGATCCGATCCAGCGATTCGTTCAGCGGGACGCGGAAGTAGAAGGCAACTGTGGGCCTGACAGCGAATTGATAGACCCGCCGCACCCAGGCCCGGTCCACGCCACGCGCTGCATCACGGGCGAACGCGGTGTAAATATACCGGTCAGCCAGGACGATTGCGCCAGCTTTGAGTGCTGGCAGAATCTGGCGCTCCATGCGATCGGCCAGGTCAGCGGCATGGATCAGGCTGAAGCTCATGGGCGTCAGCAGGTGATCCTTTTTGCCCTTCTTGGTGGTTGCCCGTACGACCGGTGATGAGTTCCACTCGGTGAAAACAACCACATACCCCTCACCCACCAGCCACTTGTGTAGGATATCAAGCTGCGTGCTCTTGCCACTGCCGTCAATCCCCTCCACGATGAAGAGCTTGCCCGGCAACGGCGTACCATCCGGTGCAAACGCCATAGGAATTCCTTCCTGAAAGATACTCATCCGCTCAGCGCCCGGCGGCGCAGACGGTTTTGTGTGGTGTGCATAGTATACTCAGGTTGCGGCTGAATGGTGAATCAAGTGGCCCCGGCAAGCCAGCACCACACGACCCTGGTAGCCGAACCACAGGAGTAGTCCACAATGAAGCGCACTATCTTCCTGGCTCTGCTCAGCCTGCTCGGCGGGAGCGCCTGCAACTTCCTGGCCAGCCTGCCGCCAGCCACCTCCGTTGCTGTAACGCCAGAAACGCCACCAGCGACCGCCGACAGCGTTCAGGCAGGATACCTCTCGATCTACCTCGTGCTGCCGGAAGACGGCGGGGCGTCCGGCCTGCCCATCGGCTGCGGCGATTCGCTGGTCTCCTGGCAGACCACTACGCCCATCAGCGGCGATCCCGCCACCGATCTGCGCGTTGCGCTGGAAGTCATGTTTGCTGTGCGCGGCGGGCCACCCCATAACGCCTTCGAGTCCTCGCCGCTGACCGTGCAGAGCGTTTCCGTGAACGAGAGCCATGCCAGCATCCAGCTGGGCGGGCCGCTGATGCTCTCCGGCGCATGCGCCGACGCACGCATGGAAGCGCAACTGGTACTGAACGTGTTCCGCTTTCCGCAGATCAACACCGCCCGGATCGAAGTTGATGGGCGCAACCTCAAAATTATCTTCGACCTCAGCGGGCAGGTCGTGCTGGATGAGCCATACACCCGCGCTGACGCTGATCGACTGACCGGCCGGCCTGCGTTGGTCTGCCTGGCCACCGCCCCCTTCAGGCTGGCCGTAGTGGATATCGGCATGGGCACCAGCGCCCAGATAATCGGGGAAATCCCGGCCAACACCCCTTTCCAGGTACTGGGAACCTTCAGTCACACCGGCATGCTCCACGTGCAGGCGGGCGGCCTGACCGGCTGGGTGGACAGGACAGGCGTCGCCCTTGGCCCGGATTGCGCCGCCATTCCCGACTATAGCGCCGACTCCTGACCCGGAAGCGTGGTAAACTGGGAACCCGGAATTCTGCACCAGTGCAAAGGTACACGTTATGTCACGCCCAAGACTGCGCGACCTGGGGATCGCTATCGGTCGCTTGCCGACTGGCCCCCACAACGCCATCACCGATGTGCCTGGCGTGCGCGTCGGGCAGGTCAGCGTCATCTATGATAAACCGATGGTCGCCCGCACCGGCGTCACCATCATCGCTCCGCGCGAAGGGCCGGTCAGCCGCGACCGCGTGTTCGCCGGTTACCACTCGTTCAACGGCTGCGGCGCCATGACCGGTCTGCTCTGGCTGGAAGAATCCGGGCAGCTTTCCAGCGAGATTGCCCTGACCGGCACGTACACTGTTGGCACTGTTTACGATGCCCTGGTTCGGGCCATGCAGGAGGGCTACGGCAGCCATCTGCCGGTAGTAGCGGAGACCTATGATGGTTTCCTGAACGAAGGCCCGGCCTTTCATGTGACCCAGGAGCACGTATTACAGGCGATCAGTCAGGCCAGTGACGGCCCGGTGGCGGAAGGCAACGTCGGTGGCGGCACCGGCATGAAGTGCCACGACTTCAAGGGCGGGATCGGTACCGCCTCCCGGATCGCCCCCGCCCGTTGCTGCAACTTCACCGTCGGCGCACTCGTCCAGGCCAACCAGGGCGACCGCATTGATCTGATGATCAAAGGTGTACCGGTCGGCCAGGAGATCGGCCCGGAGCGCGTCCCCTTGCCCCAGCCCGGCCCGGAAGAACAAGGGTCGTCGATCATCGTGATCCTGGCAACGGACGCGCCCCTGTTGCCTTTCCAGTGCCGCCGGCTGGCCCAGCGGGCGGTCATCGGGCTGGCCCGCACCGGCAGCTACGGCCATAACTGGAGCGGCGACATCTTTCTGGCCTTCGCCACCGGCAACCACCTGACGTCAACCACCGCTGAGCCGGATACCGTCCGCATGCTGCCCAACTCGGAGCTGGACCCGCTTTTCCTGGCTGCTGGCGAGGCCGTGGAAGAAGCCATCCTTAACGCCCTGTGCGCCGCCGAAACCATGATCGGGCAGAAGGGCCGGGTTGTCCACGCCCTGCCCACCGATGACCTGCTGGCGATCATGAAGCATTACAACCGGCTGTAGGGACAGCTTAATCGGGAGGGATGGCCCGCACCGCTTCCGGCAGATGATCGCGCACCGCCGCTACCATCCGGGCATAGACGCCGGTCGCCTGCTCCGGGGCGATGACCACACTGTGGGTAAAACTTCCTGAGGCTCGCTCCAGCAGCCAGAAGTCCGCGCCGTCATAGGGCAGATCGGGCGGATTGTCATAGCGGTCAAAGCCCAGCCGTCGCAGGGCCAGGTCAAAGAGGCGGTAACGGTCGGAATCAAGTGTGTATTCCAGCACCGGCTGGCGTCGCACGCGGCGGTAGATTGTGACCAGTGTCACCACGCCCCGCTGGGTGCGCGTCAGCGTGGCGACCTGATCGGGATGCCGGCCATCATGATAATGAATGGTCAGGCGGTAAGCCTCGCTGACGCCCGGCTGGCGAACGACCGCCCGCAATTCCAGCAGGTTCAGCCGCCGCGCGATCAGGCGGAGTGCATCGGCATGGTAAGTGACTGCCCGGCTGCCCACACCCATCCCTCAGTGCCCTACTACAGGGCAAAGACTACCTTGCCAAAAACTTCGCCGCGCTCCAGCAGGCGATGACCCTCCGGCACGTCAGCCAGCGGCAGAACCGTCCCGATCACCGGCTTGAGCCGCCCGGCAAAAACCAGGGCCATCACCTGCTCGAAATCCTGGCGCGGGGCCATCGTGCTGCCGATCAGGCTGATCTGCTTGCCGAAGAGATAGCGGACATCCAGCCCGAACTGCGGGCCACTTGTCGCGCCGACGATCAGCAGCCGCCCACCCTTGCGCAAGGCACGGATGCTACCGTAGAGCGTCTCCGCACCCACGTTATCCACCACCACGTCGACACCCCGCCGATCGGTCAGGCGGTAGACCGCCTGGCTCCAGTCTTCCCGGCTCCGGTCGATCAGTACGTCCGCACCCAGAGCCTCCGCCTGAGCCAGTTTCTCCGCCGAACTACCCACCACGTAGACGCGCGCCCCGGCCAACCGGGCGATCTGGATGCTGGCCGTGTTGACGCCACCGCCCGCGCCCACAATCAGCACACTCTCCCCGGCCTGCAGCCCGCCGCGCGTGATGAGCGAATGCCAGGCCGTCAGGTAGACCAGGCCAGCCGCCGCTGCCTCGGTGTAGCTTACATGCTCAGGCAGGCGCAACAGGTTGCGCGCCGGGACCACCACATACTCGGCGAACGTCCCGCGGGTATGTTCCCCCAGGATACTGAACTGCTCGCAGAGATTATGCCGCCCGGCCCGGCAGAAAGCACATTCGCCGCAACTCAACGACGGATCGATCACGGCGCGGTCGCCGATCGCCCAGCCGCTTACCGCCGGGCCGAGCGCATCCACAATCCCTGCGCCATCCGCGCCGCCGATATGCGGCATCACCAGCGCCAACCCCGGCCAGCCCTGCCGGACAAACAGATCCAGTCGGTTGAGGGCGCTGGCCGCCACCCGCAGCCGAACCTGACCCGGCCCCGGCGCCGGCAGAGGGAAGTCTTCCACAAAACGCAGGACTTCAACCGGGCCATGCTCCCGGAAAATCACCGCTTTCATCGGATATCCTCATCTGGCTGAAGGCGTAGCAGAGCACATGGCAACCCGCCCGTAAATTCTGTACAATCAGCACGTCTTTCGCCGTCCGGCTGGCCCCGATCCGGGCGTGCGATGTGCCCTTGTGGGGAAGCATAACACGGACACTGCCAATGGAAAATCGCTACAGCGTCCTGGTAGAGCAGGCTTTCGCCATTCGTGCCCAGATCATCGAGCGGCATTTGCAGGGCAAACTATCCTATGAGCGCGACATGGCGACTCTGGCCCATGAGATCGTGCTCATGGACCGCCTGAACCAGACATTTGCCGTTGGTCAGCTCTTCCTGGCCATGGGCGCCATCGAGTTCCATCGCGGGCACTTCATCGCCGCGTATGACTATGTGCTGAGTGCGCTGCGCAGCTTTGAGGAAGTAGGCAACGAGGAGCGCATCATCTCCGCCCTGAATAACCTGGGTGAGATCAACCGGCAATGGGGCAAGCACGCCGAAGCCCTGGACTACTACACCCAGGGTCTGGACCGCGCCAGTACCAGCCAGGACTGGAATCTGATGGCTCTGCTCCACAACAACATCGGTATGCTCTACCTGGAACAGGGTCAGGCCGCTCAGGCCCAGGAGCACTTCCGGCAGGCGCTAGAATACAGCGCCCGGCTGACCCCGCGTTCCACCGTTGAGAGTGAGACCTATACCGGTATCGCCCGCGCCTGCCTAGCGCTGGACGATATGGACGGCGCATGGCAGGCCGCCGAGCACGCCCTGGCGCTCGGCCAGGAGCATAACCATTCGCTCGACATCGCTACGGCCTACCGCACGCTGGGCATTGTGGCTGCCCGCGTAGCCGATCGTGGCGACGATCCGGCTGCTTACTTTAAGCAGAGCCGCGACATCTTCCTGGCCTGCGGTGCTCAGGCCGAGTATGCCCGGACGCAACTCGCTGAAGGACGCTGGTGGCTGGAGATCGGCCAGTCGGAGCGTGCCGCCGAATTGCTCACCCAGGCTAGGGATAAGCTGGCTGCGCTCAAACTGGTCGACGAGGCCGCGGAAGCGCAACGCTTGCTGGACAACCTGGCCTGATCCTGACCCATACACGCCTCTGCCATGCACCGAAAGGCAGTCCGATGAGTGCTGCAGCCATCAACCATATTGCGGTCGTAGTGGAGAATCTGGAAGCGGCGCTGCGTTTCTGGCGTGACGCCCTGGATTTACCCCTGTCCCGCGTCGAGGACAACACGGATGAAGCCGTGCGGATCGCCTTCCTGCCGCTGGGTGAAAGCGAAATCGAGTTGCTGGAACCGAGCACGCCCGATAGCGGCATCGCCAGGTACCTGGCCAAGCGCGGTCCCGGCATGCACCACCTGTGTGTCGAAGTCGCTGACCTGGAGGCTGCCATGCAACGGCTGGTCGCTCATGGCGTTGAGCTGATCAACGAGACGCCCCGCGTCCGCCCTGATGGCACGCGCTACGCCTTCATCCACCCACGCAGCACCGGCGGCGTCCTGCTGGAGCTATACGAACTGAGCCGTCAGCCAGACGACCAGGCTTAAGTTCCCCCAGTGTAGGCGAGCCGGGGCGGAACCCGGCGGGAACCGCTCCACCATGGAGTCCCAACCTCCTGGCCTCCCGGCACTCGCCGCTGTCTTGTAGCTGGTAGCTGACATCATACGCTTCCTGCGGCATACTTGGGGCCTGTTACCGGCTTCCAGCATCCATAAGGCGCAACCCTGATGAATCAGCTCCCTTTCGACAAACCCGGCCGTTTCTGGCGGGGCAACCTGCACACCCATTCCACCGCTTCCGATGGCCGGCTTAGCCCGGAAGCGGTGTGCCAGTTCTACCAGCAGCACGGCTACGACTTTGTGGCCATTACCGACCACTTTCTGGATCACTACGGCTTCCCGATCACCGATACGCGCCCTTACCGTACCGCCACATTCACCACGCTGCTGGGGGCAGAACTGCACACCCCAGCCACTGAATCCGGCCTGCTGTGGCACATTCTGGCTGTTGGCCTACCGCCACACTTTGCTGAAACCCACCCGGAGGAAAGCGGCCCGGCCCTGGCCGCGCGGGCGCTGGCCGCTGGCGCGTATGTCGCCGCGGCCCATCCCGCCTGGTACAACCTCAGCCAAGCCGAGGTTTTGACGCTCGGCCCCGTGCACGCCATTGAGACATATAACGCCACCTCCGCCGACTTCAACGACCGGCCCGATAGCTGGTACACGCTTGACCTGCTGCTGGAGCGCGGCTATCGTTACCTGGCCTGTGCCACCGACGATGCTCACTTCAAGCCGGGACGCTGGGACGCCCCGCGTGGCTGGGTGCAGGTCAAGAGCGAGATGCTCGACCCGGATGCGCTGCTGGCGGCGCTCAAAGCCGGGCACTATTACTCCAGCACCGGCCCGCTCATCCACGATATCCAGGTGATACCGGGTCACAAGGTCTATGTGCGCTGCTCGCCCGCCAGCCGTATTTTCGCCACCGGCCGCAACTACGAAGCCGCCAGCGCCCACGGCGCCGGCATCACTGAGGCCGAGCTGGACATCACGCACTTCAGTGCGCCTTATGTCCGCGTGACCGTGCGCGACGATGTCGAGAGACGGGCGTGGTCTAACCCGATCTGGTTCTAGGCCACCCCTGGCCTACAGGCGGCCCGGCAGGAGGAGTTGCTATGCCTGCAGATCGCGTTGTCCTGGTCACCGGCGCTTCATCCGGGATCGGCTGGGCGACAGCGCTGGCCTTTGCTGCACTGGGCGCGCGGGTGATCGCCGTCGCTCGCCGGAGCGAACAGCTGGCAGCGCTGGCAGAAGGGGCAACCACCCTGCCCGGCGCGATCCTGCCGGTCACCGCCGACGTCACCCGCGCTGAGGATATGGCTCACGCCGTTGAGCGTGCTCGGGAAGCGTGGGGCCGGCTGGACGTGCTCGTCGCCAATGCCGGAATCGGCCAACGGGGGTCGCTGGTTGACGCGCCCTGGGCCGATCTTGAGGTGGTGCTGCGCACCAACATCGATGGGGTATTGCACAGCGTGCGGGCGGCAGTTCCGTTGATGCGCCAGGGCGGGCGCGGCGGGCACATCATCCTGATCTCGTCGATCAGCGGTGCGGCCCCGGCCCCCTTTGCCGCCGTTTACGGGGCCAGCAAGAGCTTTATCAATGGCCTGGGGCGCGCCCTACGCGGCGAACTGCGCCGGGATAACATCCGGGTCACCACCTTCCTCGTGGGACAGACCCACACCGGGTTTGCCCAGACCCGGCGCGGCCAGCCGGGGCGAGTCGCCGCCTGGCTGCCCACAATGAGTGCCGAGACCGTCGCCCGGCGCATCGTCCGGGCCGTAGATCATCCCCGCAACGTCGTCGTGCTGCGGCTGATTGATCGGGCCTTTCTGCTGGCTGCTACGGTGGCGCCAGGCCTGCTCGACCATCTGCAATGGCGCGTTTACAGATGACTCATCATCCTCTTATACTATTGGGTAGATAAAGCTGGCATACTCGATCCGCAGGCGCTTTTCATGCACGTTGACTCTGGCCGGACCCATGACGAGAGGAGACCGTGATGATATCGCGGGGAATCTACGACACCAAAGGCGAACTGTTCGGGTACCTGGTTGGCAACGTGGTCTACGACCTTGAGGAGACGCAGACGGGCTATCTCCGCGAGGGTGTCATCTACGCCACCAACGGCGAAAAGCAGTGGATCGTGCGCGGCGATGGCCTCTACACCCCTGACGGCGAGGCCGTCGGATATCTGGGCGCGACATTCGGGGAGACGCTTTAGGCTTGGCTGGCAAAGAGAGTAGGAAGTTGAATGCGATGCGCGTGCTGGAACAGCACGGCGTCGCCTATACAACGTTCACCTTTTCGCCGGAGATTCACAGCGCCCTTGGCGTGGCGGAAGCCGTTGGCGTCCCCCCGGAGACCGTGTACAAGACACTGGTCGTGCTGCGCCCGGACGGGCGTCCGCTGCTGGCCGTCATCCCCGGCCCGGCCTCGCTCGACCTGAAAGCGCTGGCAGCGGCGACCGGGGTCAAGAAACTGAGCATGGCATCACATACCGAGGCCGAGCACCTGACCGGCCTCAAGGTAGGCGGGATCAGTCCGCTGGCCCTCCTGCACAAACGCTGGCCAGTCGTGCTGGATGCCAGCGCCGAATCCTATGAGGCCATCCTGATCAGCGCCGGGCAGCGCGGCGTCAACCTGCGCGTACCAGTTGCCGGCCTCAAGCAGGTGCTGGCTCCACAGATCGCGGCGGTGGCCCAGTGGGATGAGCAGGGACCGCCGGAAGGTCGGTGAACGGAGAGTCGTAACTGCACGGATCAACAGCGCGTCCCGGCGGGTGGTTGTGCCGGGACGCGCGTTAGCTGCCGGGCGGACGATCGGGGGAACCTAGCTGCTTTTGGTGGGGATGTAAGGCCGGATGGCCCCGGCCAGGTTGGAGATCGGCATGGTCTGCAGCCAGACCCGCCCCGGCCCGCGTAGCGTTGCCAGGAACAACCCTTCCCCGCCAAAGAGCACATTGCTCACGCCACGCACCATCTCGATGTCATAGTCGACCGTCGGCTCGTACATGGCGATATGGCCGGGATCAACCTTGATCACCTGTCCGGCCTGCAACTGGTACTGGTGCACCTCACCAGCGATCTCCACAAAAGCGGTGCCTGGCCCGGTCAATTTCTGCAGGATAAAGCCTTCCCCGCCGAACAGACCCGCCCCCAGGCGCTTGCGGAAGTGCATCTCCAGCTCCACGCTATCTTCCGCGCACATAAAGGCATCCTTCTGAGCGATGATCGAATGCCCGGCCTGTAACGGTACGGGCAGGATGTGCCCCGGCGCTTCCGGCGTGAAGACAATGGTTGCCTGCGCGGCCTGGCAGGTATAGGTGGTCAGGAATAGTGACTCGCCCGCCAGCGCCCGGCCCAGCATCTTGCCCAGCCCGCCGCGCCCGCTGGTCTCCATCCGGATGCCCTCGCTCATCCAGGCCATCCCGCCCGACTCGGTATAGATCGCCTCCCCCTGCTCCAGGTGGACTTCCAGCATGGGCAGCACCGTGCCCTTGATCTCGTAGCGCATAGCTCCTCCGCTGATGGATAATCGACGCTGCCACCAGTATACGCAGAATGGCCCGCCGCGCTGAATGCACGCTTAGCGGAGGCAGAATCCGGTTATGCCGGGGTGCTGCCCGGCGGCTGCCAGATCACTTCGATGCCCTGGAGCGCGCGCAGTTCTGCAGCCAGCATCTCGGTATAGCCGGTGGTGTGGTTGGGGAAGTCCAACGCCACCTCGCCGCCCTGCCCGCACAGGACAATCCGGAAGCGATCCACACCCGGAAACTCGACCAGCAGGCCATGGACGCGCATCAGACGGCGGCGATCGCGCTCAGTATCACCGCTGCGCTGGAAGCGCACGATCACCAGGCCTGGCTGCGGCGCCGGTTCAGCCGGTTCAGCGGGCGGCAGATCGGCATCGTCCACCACCCAGGCCGGTCGCCCTTCGCCATTGGCGCCGTTCACCGGGCGGTAGGGCGGCGGCACTACCCGCGCTGGCGGTTGCGGCGGGGTTACCGGGCGCGGCGAGGCGGATTGCTCCACCAGCCGGGGCACCAGTGCCGGAGCATCCGGCGCCGCGCCGGCGGTGGCCGGGGCTACATAGGGCGGCTCCGGCGGAACCGCGGCAGCCGGCGGCGGGACGAGGCCCGGCGTCGCCTCCATCAGATCAGGCTCTTCAGCATCCTCGGACCGGCGCGGGCCTTCTTCAAACGGCTCCTCATCGCCACTGAGGAAACTGGGCAGCGCGTGGAGGCCATTCAGCGCGGGCGGGCCGGATTCTTCCATGACCACAGAAAAGTCCTGGGAAACACTATCGACGATGATCTGAGCTTCGCCGCGGCTGTTGTCCACCTTGCCGCTGATCCGGATGACCGCGCCGGGCTGGATGATATCCTTGTGCTCGCGCCACGTGCGCGGGAACATCACCGCGTCGATCTGGCCCTGCAGGTCCTCGATCGTGATCACGGCCATTGGCTCGCCCCGCCGGGTGGTCAGCTGGCGGACACCCTCTACCAGCCCAACCAGGCGTACCGGTTTTTCGTGCAGTTCCTCGCCGTTATCGCGGATCTCGCGGCTCTGGCTGACGCTGGTGTACGGACTTTGGATGTAGTCCAGCACGCGGTCGAGGGGGTGGCTGGTCACGTACAGGCCGACCAGCTCTTTCTCCCACTTGAGCATCTCCCGCGGGTCAGCCTCCGGAACATCCGGCAGGTTGACCAGCAGGTCATCGGCGACATCAAACTGCACGCCGGTTGCCTCCCCAAACAGACTCAACTGGCCGACATCCGCCGCCCGATGATGTTCCGCGCTGTAATTCAACATACGATCAAGCAGGGCCAATAACTGGGTGCGCGAGCCAAAGGAATCGAGCGTACCGACCTTGATCATGCTTTCGAGGGCGCGCTTCTGCACGATGCGCAGGTCAACGCGCCGGCAAAAGTCAGCCAGATCGGCGAATGGCCCGCCTGCTGCCCGTTGTTGCAGGATATGCTCCAGCGGCCCCGCCCCGGCGTTCTTGATCGCCCCCAACCCGTAACGGATGCCGCGCCGCCCGTCTGGCAGCTGCTCAATCGTGAAGTCCAGTTCGCTGGCGTTGACATCCGGCGGCAGGATCGGGATGCCCATCCGGCGGCACTCCGCCGTGAAATGGGAGACCTTGGAGGTGTCGTCGCGCCAGACGGTCAGCAGGGCGGTCATGTACTCGACCGGGTAATGCGCCTTGAGGAAGGCCGTCTGGCAGGTGATCACGGCATAATCGGCGGCATGGGACTTATTGAACCCATACCGGGCGAAGTACTCAATGTCGTTGAAGATCGCCTCCGCGGTTTCCGGATCGACGCCGTACTGCGGCCCACGCTCCATGAAGATGGCTTTGTGCTCCAGCAGATCCTTTTCCTTCTTCTTGGAGACAGCGCGGCGCATCAGGTCAGCATCGCCCAGCGAGTAGCCGAACAGTTCCGAAGCGATCTGCATGATCTGTTCCTGGTAGACGATGATGCCGTACGTCTCCTCCAGGATCGGGATCAGTTTGGGGTGTTTGTACTCCACCACCTCTTCCCCGTGCAGGCGGCGGTTATACATCGGGATGTACTCCATCGGCCCGGGGCGATAGAGGGAGATAGCCGCGATGATGTTCTCAAACGTCTTTGGGCGCATCTCCGTCAGCATCTTGCGCATCCCGGCGCTTTCCACCTGAAAGACACCGATGGTCTCGCCGCGTCCGATCAGGTCAAACATCTCCTGAACCATGCGCGTCTTGACCGGGTCATTCGGGTCAGGCCGGTAAGGGATGTTCTCCATCGTGTAGCGGACGCCGTGATACTTCTCGATCAACTCGCACGCCTTGCGCATGATCGTCAGCGTGGCCAGCCCCAGAAAGTCCACCTTCAGCAGCCCGATGGATTCGCAGGTCTCCATATCGAACTGCGTCACCAGCTTAACCGGTGCTTCCTCCGCCGAGCCTTTGGTTGGGCGATGCAATGGGATGTACTCGTCCAGCGGACGATCGGCCACGATCACGCCGGCGGCGTGGGTGCTGGCGTGACGTACCACCCCTTCCAGACTACGCGCTGTGTCGATCAGCTTCCTGACATCCGGGTTGGAGGCATAGAGTTGCTTGAGTTCGGCAACCGCCTTGGTCGGATCGTCGCCCAGCACATCGCTGAATTTAGCCGGTTTAGCCCCACCGGGCAGCAGCCCGGCGATCCGGTTGATGTCCGTCTGCTCCATATCCAGCGCACGGCCCACATCACGGATGGCCGCTTTGGAACCCAGTGTCCCGAACGTGATGATCGCGGCGACTTTGTCCTCGCCGTATTTATGCGCGGTATAGGCGATCATCTCCGCCCGCCGATCGTCAGGATAATCCAGGTCAATATCGGGCATCGACACACGGCCCGGGTTGAGGAACCGTTCGAAAATCAGGCTATTGCGCAGTGGATCAATGCTGGTGATACCCAGGCAGTAAGCCGCCACGCTACCCGCACCGCTGCCGCGCACATTCCACCAGATGTCAGCATGGCGAGCAAACTCGCACAGGTCCCACACGATCAGGAAATACGTGTCGAACCCCATGCGGTGAATGATTTCCAGTTCGTAATTCAGGCGCTCAATAATCCGCGAATCAGCAGCCTGCTCGCCATAGCGCCAGCGCAACCCCTTCTCACACAGGTAACGCAGGTAGGATTGCTCGTCGTAACCTTCCGGCACGGGGAACACCGGCAGATGGTAGCCGTCGTACTCAAGCTCGACCTCACACTGCTCGGCGATCGCCAGCGTGTTAGTCAGCGCCTCTGGCACCTCAGCGAAAAGCTGCCACATCTCTTCCGGCGTGCGGAGGTGATAGCTGGGATCGGTCATGCGCATCCGGTTCGGCTCGCTCTTGAGGCTGCCAGTCTGGATGCACAGCAGGGTATCATGCGGATCGTAGTCTTCCGGCATGATGTAGTGCGTATCGTTGGTCGCTACCAACGGCACCCCGTTAGACTTGCTGTTGGCCACCAGCCAGCGGTTCAGCGCCCGAAGTTGGTCGATATCGTGTTCCTGCAGTTCCAGGTAGAAGTTCTCCGGGCCAAAGACATCCTGGTACCAGCCGATCAGTTCGCGCAGGGTGCGATCGTCTTTGCCTTCTTCCAGTAAGCGCGGGATTTCCGCCGCCAGGCAGCCACTGGTCGCGATCAGCCCTTCAGCGTGGCGGGCGAGCAGTTCTTTGTCCACACGCGGGCGGTAGTAGTAACCGCGGATCTGGGATTCGCTGGCCAGCTTGAGCAGGTTGCGATAGCCCGTCTGGTTGCGGGCCAGTAGCAGCAGATGATACGGCTTGGAGTCCAGAGTTGGATCGCGGTCATCCATACTGCGTCGGGCCAGGTACGCCTCCATGCCGATAACGGGCTTGATCCCTGCCTTCCTGGCCGCCCGGAAGAACTCGATCACGCCGAACATCGTGCCATGATCGGTGATCGCCAGCGCCGGCATGCCCAGCTCTTTGGTGCGTGCTACCAGCCGGTCGATCTTGCTCAGGCCGTCCAGCAGGGAGTATTCGGTATGGACATGCAGATGGACGAAGGGTTTATCCGCGCTCATCACCGCTTCCAGTACACGCGCTCAGCTAACCAGGAGGGAGGCAGCGGGCCATGCCGCCTGCTTGCCGGCCATTATAGCACAGGCGGTCGGGCGACCGCCCGGATTTTAAGGTGTAGCGCCAGGATTGGCGTTGCCTGGCGCAGTCCAGGTACACATAATAGAGGGCAGCGGTCAACATCCTGGCACCCCTGGAGCAAGCATGCCTGAACTCCCCGAAGTCGAAACGGTAGTGCGCGGGCTGCGTCCGGCCCTCAGCGGGCGCGTGATCACCGGCGTCTGGCTGGACTGGCCCAACTGCCTGATCTTTCCGCCACCGGAGGACTTCGCCGCGCAGATCGCAGGGCAGACCATTCGCCAGCTGTGGCGGCGGGGCAAGTACATCCTGGCTGATCTGGATACCGCCACACTGATCATCCACCTCAAGATGACCGGACGGCTCTATGTGGTCCCGGATGCCGACCACAATGAAGCCGACCGCTGGGTGCACTTTCGCTTCCAGCTGGACAACGCTCACCAGCTTCGCTTTTCCGACGCGCGTAAGTTCGGGCGTGTCTACCTCACCCCTGATCCGGCCCTGGTGATCGGCAGGCTCGGCCCGGAACCGCTAGCCGACGATTTCACGCTCGACCGCTTTCTGGAGCGGCTGGCCGGGCGGCGCGGCGCGCTCAAACCGTTGCTGCTGGATCAGTCGTTCGTCGCCGGGATTGGCAATATCTATGCTGACGAAGCCCTCTTCCGCGCTGGCCTTCATCCCCAGCAGGAGGCTGGCTCCCTGAATGCCAGGGAACAGGCCCTCCTCTATGCCAGCATTCGCGCCGCCCTGGCCGCGGGCATCGACCATGAAGGGGCCAGCGTGAACTGGTACCGCAAACCAGATGGCACGCCCGGCGAATCGCAAGAGTATTTCTACGTCTATGGTCGAACTGGCGAACCTTGCCGGCGCTGCGGGACGCCCATCACGCGCCTGGTCGTCGGCGGACGCTCCACGCATATCTGTCCGGCTTGCCAGCCGCTTCATTCCGGTTGACAATGCAAATGCAGGATAAACACATCGAGGCTCCAGACCATGGAAAACCAGGTCACTATTGAACAGATCGTGCCACTGATCTTCGCCCTCAGCGCTGTGAGTGTGCTCTTTCTGCTGGGCGCGTTCTTCCTGTGGCGGCGCAACCAGCAAGACCGCCGCGCATCACGTCCCTCCGCTGGCGGGCGTCAGCTCCCGCCCGCGCCACAAAGCAGCCAGCCCGCGCCAGGCGTTCTGGCCCGCATCTGGCATTTCTTCTTTTATACGGAAGAGGAGAAAGCCACCATGGAGGCAAAGCGCACACGCCCGGCTTCATCTACGCCGCTGCCCGCCGGCGCGCGCGGCGCGGCTACATCCCGGCCCGCCAGCGCGCCGCCTGACGCCGTTGAAGTGATGCGCCTCTGGCGCGATGTCACAGATGGAACGCTGATTGTCCAGATCGGGGATCAGAGCTTCCGTAGCCTGGCAGAAATCAGGGTTGCCGGGCACGAGCGCCGCTTCATGGCTGCCCTGCGCGAACTGACCATCATCGCCCGCGCCGTCCCCGCTGAGGCTCCGCCCACGCCGGAGCCGTCCCCTGCGCTGGTAGAGCAACCCGCTCCCCCGGCAGCGCAACCCACCCCATCGGTCAAAATCCCCCCAGCCCCGCCGGTCGCACCGCCGATTGACCTCATTACCGATACCACGCCGCCAGCGGAACCGATCGGCTCGTTTTTTGACAACGTGAGGAAGCTGGTGCAAAGCGGCGGACGGGTCCCCGCGGGCGCGCCCGTGCCGTTAAGCATCCCGGAGCAGATCGATGCGGTGCTCCAGCAAATGCTGCTGCGCACGCCGGAATTCACCGGACGCCGGATTCACATCAGACAGTCCGTCGCAGGGGGCGTACTGATTGAGGTAGATGACAACTCTTACGAAGCCGTCGCCGACATTGCTGACGATGCTGTGCGCGCCTTTGTGCAGGAAGCCATCCGCGAGTGGGAACTGCGCAGCTAGGCGCGGGGGAACGACACCGGGACGATCTCCGGCAGGCCATCGCCCGCCTGGATCAGCCGCCCGGCAGCGATCTGGCTGTCGTGAGAGAAGATCAACAGGGCGTTATGCTCCAGCGCCCAGCGCGTCCAGCGTCGCTTGGTTTCCAACGTGACCAGCGGCTCCACATCGTAGGCAGTCATCCAGCCCAGCCGGACAAAGTGAACGGCCAGCGTTGCCAGATCGCAGACAAACAGCGCCTGCTCACCACCACTTTCCAGGCGTACGCTCATGTGGCCAGGGGTGTGGCCCGGCGTCCGTACGGCGAACACCCCCGGCGCCAGTTCCTCCTGTTCCCGCTCCAGCAGGCGTAGCTGCCCGGCAGCGGCCAGTGGCTGGTAGTTGACCGGGAAGTACGTCGCCCGCGTGCGCTCGTTGGGATGCAAGGCATCTTCGTATTCGCGCCGCTGCACCACATACTCCGCATTGGGGAATACCGGCACAACAGCACCGGATTGGTCGAAGCGCGTGTTGCCTCCGCAGTGATCGGCGTGCAGATGCGTATTGATCACCAGATCAACCTCTTCCGGACGGATGCCCAGGCGGGCCAGGCCGTCCAGCAACCTGCCCTCTGGCTGCTGAAGATGCCAGATCGCGCGCATCTTGGGCGAGAGCTTATCACCCAGGCCGGTATCCACGATGATAGTCTTACCACCAGCCCGCAGCGCCAGACAGTGCAGCGTCATCGGTACCAGGTTGTTCTCATCCGCAGCAACAAACTGGCTCCACAGAACGCGCGGCACCAGCCCAAAGACCCCGCCAGCGTCCAGCCACATCAGCCCATCATTGATCAGATGCACTTCCAGATCGCCGATTCGCAACATTACCCCTCGCCTGTGTTTCCCACTGTCCCCGGAAAGGGCTGTACAGCAGCATGGCGCGCCAGCGCCTCGCGGAGTTCGCTGACCAATCGCGCCTTTTCCGCCAGAGGCAGGAACGAAACCTGTGCTGCCGTGATGATGCTGGCACGCAAATCGTCCGGGCTAAAACCGAGCTGCTCCAGCGCCAGCGCATATTCATCCGTGAGCGTGACGCCGCTGACCGCCGGATCGTCAGTGTTAATGGTCACGGGCAGGCCCAGATCGCGCAGGTCGCGCAGGGGATGCTGCCCGGCGCTGCGCACCGAGCCAGTCTGCAGGTTGCTGGTCGGACAGATTTCAAAGGCTACCCCGCGCTGGCGGGCCAGTTGCACCACCCCCGAATCCTCGATAATGCGCACCCCGTGCCCGACGCGATCGGCGTGCATGTGCTCGATCGCGTCGCGGACGTTCTCCGGTCCGTGCCATTCCCCGGCGTGAATGGTGATCCCCAGCCCGGCTGCCTTGGCTTCCAGGAACAGCGGGCCAAAGGGCCGCGCCGGGAAGTCAGCGTTCTCATGTCCCGCCAGGTCCAGCCCAACCACACCCCGGTCACGGCAGGCCAGCGCCGCCTCGACCGTCTGCAACCCCAGTTCGATCGGCTCGTGGCGGCTGAGTGAGACCACCAGCCCGACGCGGATCGCCTGGCTGCGGGCTGCTTCCGCGGCGGCATCACAGACCCACTCCACCACATCCCTGAGGCGGTAGCGCATCTGGCTGGCCAGCGCCCAGGGCGTAAAGCGCAACTCCAGATAGCGCACCTGATCGGCCGCTGCGTCGGCGATCGCCTCCGCCGTGATCCGCCTGATGATTTCCGGCGAGCGGTAAAAGCGGCGCAATACGTCGAACTTGCTCAGGAAGCATTCCACTGTGCGGGGGTCTGCGGGCATCATCTGGACATACGACCGCAGCCCATCCGGGTCAAGCGCCGGCACGTCCAGGCGACAGGTACGCGCGATTTCCACCAGCGTCTGCAGGCGGATCGCCCCTTCCAGGTGGCGGTGCAGATCCACCTTGGGCATGGCCGCCAGCCAGCGGATGCGTTCAGCGGTCATGCTCACGCTGCTCCGGGCACGGCAGAACCAGCGTAAAGCGGCTGCCCCGACCCTTCTGGCTCTCCACCCGGACCTGCCCGCCATGTGCCTCCATGATCCGTTGGACCAGCGCCAGACCGATGCCCGCCCCGCTGGTTTGAGGCTGCGCCGGGTCCCTGGCCCGGTAGAAACGCTCGAAAATGTGGGACAGATGCTCCGGTGCGATTCCGACCCCGGTGTCCGCGACGCTGATCTCCACCGTGCGTTCATCATCGCTCAGGCGCGTCGCCACAATGATCTTCCCGCCTCTGGGCGTGAACTTGACCGCATTGCTCAACAGGTTATCTATCGCTTGGTTGAGGCGACGGCGATCCGCTTCAATCCAGATCGGCTTCTTCGCCAGACGCAACTCAAAGACCAGCCCCGCCGCCTCATAAGTCACCTGTGCGGCCTGTAAAGCCTGGCGGGCAAGCTGATTGATCTCCACCAGCTCACGTTCCAGCGCAGCCTCAGAAATCTGCTCCAGGCGGAACACATCGCTGATCAGGCGCTCGACAGCCTCCGTCCTGTCCATGATGATCTGCACGGCTTCCTGTTGCGGCGGTTGCAGAGCGCCCAGGTCGCCTTCCTGCAACAGGCTGCCATAGCCCTTAATGTAGGTCAGCGGTGTGCGCAATTCATGGGAGAGGTTCTGCAGCAACTCCTGGCGCAGCTTCTCCAGGCGTTGCAGCTCGGCATTGGCCGCCGCCAGACTACGATTGCGCTCAGCTTCCTGGCGGTAAAGCCGCGAGATTTCCAGCGCCGCGGCGACCTGGGCCGCCGCGATGGTCAGCACATGCTCGTGCTCAGGCAGGAAAGCATTCACCTGGGCACTGTCCAGATTCAGGGAGCCGATCACCCGCCCCTGATAGGCGATCGGCACAGCCATCACGCTGTGCACCTCTGGATCGAAGACCTGCACGCCGGGCGCCACATGGACATCGGGCACATAGATCGGCTGGCCAGTAGCGACCACCCGCCCGGCGATCCCTTCGCCGACCGGAAAGCTCACCCGCCCCAGCCACTCCGGCTTGACTCCCGCCGCAGCCCGGATCGTCACCTGTTTGCCGTCAGGATCGCACAGGGCAATTACACAGGCCCGGCAGCGGAAGATGTCCCGCAGGGTGTTGACAACCAGCGCCAGAATCTCCTCGCTGTTCAGCTGGCCGGTGATCCGCTGTGCCAGTGCATATAGCGCCGAGACCTGCTCCAGCCGGCGGGCCAGCGAATCGTGGTACTGGTTTCTGTCCAGCGCGGCGGCAGCCTGGCGAACAATCAGGTCAAGGGCGCGTCGCTCGTCCTGGCTCCAGTGATGCGCCGACCGGTACAGTACTGCCAGCAGGCCGAATACCTGCCCACCCCGGCGGATAGGCAGCAACGCCAGCGCTGCCGGGGACCAGCCAAGATCCGCCGTCAGCGCCGGGTCGTCGCCCGCCATGCCGATGAAGCGCGGCTCTCCCTGCTGGCTGGCACGGCTCAGCGGGCCATCGCTGACCGGATCGCTGCGAAGCGCAGCCACCCCGGCAGGAGTCCAGGCAGCGACAGGATGGAGATGTCCGGTCAGGCGATCGGCCAGGTATAGCAGTACTTCCTCCGGCTGAAACACGCGCAGGACGGCTTGCCCCACCGCCTCGGCTACCTGGCGATCCTCAAGTGCAGTGCTCAGCCGCATTGAAAAATCCTGCAGGGCGACCAGGGTCTCCAGGCGCGCCGCTGTCTCGCTGTACAGTCGGGCGTTGGCCAGCGCCACCGCTGTTTGCGCGGCAATCGCCTCCAGCATCCACAGGTCTTCTTCGGTATAGGTATCCGGCTCATAGCTCTGGATGGAGAGGACACCAACCACCTGCTCATGAGCGATCAGGGGCGCCAGCATCAGGGAGCGGGGCAGCGGCTGAGTTTTATGGCGGATGTAGGCCACTGGCAGCGGATCGCGCAGTACATCGCGGATAAACAGCGTCTTTCGGTTGTCCACCACCCAGCCGGTCAACCCCTGATGCGGCGGCAGAGTCGGGCCGTCCTCGCACCGACCATCGCTGAAGAACTCCCGCAAGCGGGTCTGTCCTGTCTCGCGGTCATACAGGCCGACCAGAAACACATCCAGCGGCATCAGCCCGGCGATTCCCTCGCGTACTGTGCGCAGCACATCATCCAGGTCCAGGCGGGAGATGACCACGCCAATCCGGTACAACGCGCTGAGGAACAGCAGGCGGCGATACCCCATCGGCAGGCATACCACCATAAAGCCGTCCGCATCAAGCTTCACCACGGTCACCGTGACCGGCAACAGTTCGCCGCTGGCCTTCAGCAGTGCCGCCGCCTGACCTTCCGCCTGGTCATCTGCCTGCTGCTTAAGCGCTGCCCACCAGGCAGCAAACGAGCGGCTGTCGTATGGCTGCAGCAACTCCTGCAGGTGCAGCGCGCCGGGCGGGCCTCCCGGCGCCACCCGTAGCGCTGGCGGCAGGACACCGCCGCGAACCCACCCGTCGGAATCAACAAGCACAGCAACCAGCGCGGAATCCGGCTGGCCCGGTGAGATCATGGATACTGAATCGGGGGGAATCATCGCGCGGCGGGTCGTCTCCTCAGCGCTGGCGTTCGCCAAAGAGCCAGCTCCAGTAACGCCAGGCGACCACCAGGCCAAGCGTTACCCCCAGCGCAAAGAGCAGGTTATTGAGCAAAGTCAGGCGCTCATCCACATAGCCAACGCTCACCAGGCGCCCCAGCGTGCTCACGCCCACCAGCCCGGCAGCGACATAGCACCAGCGGTAATACGGCGGCGTCCGGGTCACCGCACCCAGGCGCTGGCTGAGCAGACCGATGACGACCAGCGTCACCGCAACGCTAGCCGGGCCAAGCATACCCAGTGAGGCCAATACCGCAAGTGTCATGGCGCCTCCTACCGTCCCGCCGTCATCTGGCGGTAAAGCGACAGGCACAGGCCCAGCAGTAGCGCGCCACCGGCGAACATCAGGCCATCCCCCAGCAACGCCTCCCTGCCCTGCGTGGTAATGGCATAGTCCGCGGCAGCCAGCCCAAACAACACTATGGGCAGCACAAACAGCGTATAGCGGGTCTTTTCGCCGGTCAGTCGCTGGTAGAATCGGGCGATCAGTAGCAGGATCGCCAGCAGCGCGGCCAGCGGAAACCATGCGAAGATCGTCAGCACCTGGTTGAGCCGGGCTACATCCATAACACAGCCCCCTGGTGGTCAGTCCCGTCGCGGGCGGCCAAACGCCTGGTCAAATGCCTGGGCCATGCTCGGCACAGCATTGCCGCTCATGATCCCCTGCCGCCCCTCGAACCGCGATTCCACAACCAGCCCGTGCGGCGTGATTTCATACTGGCGGATGTCTTTGGCGTGGTCAGAGCCGCGCAGCTTGAGCACAAGCATCGCTTTGCGCATCACACTGTCAATCTCGACATAGCGCAGCAGGATGTAGCCATCGACCAGATAGGCCACGGGCTTGCCCCCCGGTTCGCCGGCCAGCCCACCCAGCAGCGTCGAAGTCTCCCAGGTCAAAATCGCCGTCAGCCCCAGCCGCTTGAGCGCGTTGATGAAGGTAAACACAGTCTCCCGGAAGGCCAGCCGATCGGGTTCGCCGCGCTGGTCGAGGGCGATGCGTTCGAAATGAGACAGGCTGTCCACCAGGATGCGCCGCGCGCCAATTGCCTGCGCCTGTTGTTCCAGCAGGCCACCCGTGCGCTTGAGATCGGCCAGTGTCACTTCCGGGCTGGTCATGATCACCCGCAGCTTATCCTGCGCTTCCAGCGCACGCAGGTCCCAGCCAAAACCTGCGGCGTCCCGGTAGTACTGCTGCGGAAATTCCTCAAAGGTCAGGACCAGCCCCGGCTCGTTGCAGGCCGTGATCCCGTTGATGATGAACTGCAGGCCAAGCGTGGTCTTGCCGGTGCCCGGCGCACCTTCCACCAGAATCGCCGACTCCGGGAGGAAGCCGCCGTTCAGCATGGCGTCCAGACCGGCGATGCCGGTCGCTTTGCGCTCGATCATGCCATCCCCCGAATCATGTAATACATCGCCTTCACCCGGAACTGCCGGTCCTCGCAGGCCAGGATAAAGCGCTGAATGAGGGCGCGTGTTGCTTCGTCGCTTGTCAGCGTATAGACAGTGATACCGGAGACATCCTGTTTGTTCAGGATGTTTGCTTCCACCAGTTCCTGCAGCGCCGGGGCAATAGCGGACACATCACGACCGGTATAGCGGGCGATGTTCTCGGCGGTATCAACCGTATTGACGTTCTCGTGAAAGAAGCGCACCAGGTCCCACTTGATGAACGAATTCACCCTGGTTCGGAGAAACGCCAGCAGGTGTGGATCGATATCCGCTGCCGGACGCGAAGGTTGATCGTCCTGGTCGGCCATCTTCCACTTCCTTTTCCACGCAATCCGTCGCGCCGTTTTTCTATCCGCACAATCCTGCCGACGCGCTCAGGCAAAATCTCCAGCCCGGCGTACTGCTCACCCAGCCGGACAGACGCTCACCGCCGCCGATTGCCGCTGCGCACCGGCCCACCCCGTTGTGCGCGGCGCTCTTCCTGATCCGCCTGATAGTGGCACTTCTTATACTTCTGGCCGCTGCCGCACCAGCATGGATCGTTGCGCCCCAACTTTTCTTTGTCCGTTGCCCGGATGGGCCGCGGCGCGCCGCCATCTTCCCCGCCGCGCCCGGCGCGAATGTTCTGGACGGTTGGTTGTGGCGGCTGGACAAGCTGCACGCGGAAGATATTCTGCACTGCCCGGCGCTGAATCTCGCCCTGCATCGACTGCCAGATCTCAAACGCCTGCCGCTTGTACTCGACCAGCGGGTCGCGTTGAGCCACCGCCATCAGGCCGATCCCTTCCCTCAGGATATCCAGGTCGGTCAGGTGACGACGCCAGAAGGTATCAATGGCGTCAAGCAGAACGGCGCG
Organism: Anaerolineae bacterium; assembly: GCA_013178165.1. NCBI lineage: Bacteria > Bacillati > Chloroflexota > Anaerolineae > Anaerolineae bacterium. Next base: position 407,041 of record JABLXG010000004.1, on the reverse strand, counting down.
CTCCGCCAGGGCCATATCCGCCCCCAGCGCCTGTTCCTTCTGGGCGTAAGCTTCGCGCACGCCCTCGCGCAGCTGCTCCTCGATAGCTTCGTCGTCGAGGTTGTACCAGCCTTCCGGCGTGATGTGGGCGGGGACGGGGAACAGGGCCAGGCACTGCCGGTAGAGTTCCTCCAGGTCCCGTTCGTCAGCGTAATCGGCGTTCAGATATTGCCGGCAAAGCCCCGCAATTTGCTCATCGGCCATCTCCAGCAGCCGGTCACGCAGCCGCTCAGCCTCCAACACCTGACGACGCTGGCGATAGATGACCTCGCGCTGTTTGTTGACCACATCGTCATATTCGAGGATGTGCTTGCGGATGTCGAAGTTGTAGCCTTCCACGCGGATCTGGGCCTGCTGGATGGTCTTGGTGATCATCGCGTGCTCGATCGGCTCATCTTCCGGCAGGTCAAGCCGTTCCATCAGCCCTTTGACTCGCTCACCGCCGAAGCGCTTGATCAGATCATCTTCCAACGACAGGAAGAAGCGCGACTCGCCGGGATCACCCTGCCGGCCAGAACGCCCGCGTAACTGGTTATCGATCCGGCGTGCCTCATGGCGCTCAGTGCCCAGCACAAACAGCCCACCCGCCGCCAGCACTTTCTCGCGGTCAGCGGCGCACTCCGCCCGCGCAGCCTGCAGGGCTGCCTGCCACTGCTCCGGCGTAGCGGTTGTCACATCGATTCCCTGCTTGCGCAACTTCTCGCGGGCCAGACCCTCCGGATTACCGCCCAGCAGAATGTCCACACCGCGGCCAGCCATGTTGGTGGCGATGGTGACCGCGCCAGAGCGCCCGGCCTGGGCGATGATCGCCGCCTCCCGGAAGTGCTGCTTGGCGTTCAGTACTTCGTGTGGGATGCCCACGCGCTGCAATTCGCGAGACAGCCGTTCGGAGGTCTCGATCGCCACTGTACCGACCAGCACGGGCTGCCCCCGTTCGTGCAACTGGCGAATCTGCTCCACCACCGCCCGGAACTTGGCTCGCTCGGTCATGAAGACCAGGTCTTCGTGATCCACGCGGATAACCGGCTCGTTGGTGGGGATGACCGTCACTTCCAGATTGTAGATTTTCTCAAACTCCTCCGCCTCGGTCTGGGCCGTACCGGTCATGCCGGCCAGCTTCTTGTACATGCGGAAGTAGTTCTGGAAGGTGATCGTCGCCAGCGTCAAGTTTTCTCGCTGGACCTCCACGCCTTCCTTGGCTTCAATAGCCTGGTGCAACCCTTCGGAGAAGCGCCGGCCATGCATCAGCCGCCCGGTAAACGCATCAACAATGATCACCTGTCCCTGTTGCACCACGTAATCGACATCGCGCTTAAAGAGCGTCACTGCCCGCAGCGCGTTGTCCAGGTAGGGGATCATGTCGGCGTTGTCGGGATGGTAGAGTTGATCGATCTTCAGGGCGCGCTCGACCTTCTCGACCCCGGCCTCCGTCAGGTAGACGATGCGATCTTTGATGTCGATGATGTAGTCGCCATCCGGCTCTTCCGCCTCGACGCTTTCCGGGCTGCTAGGACGCAGCTTCTTGCAGATTTCGGTGAAAACGCGGTAGTAGTCGGAGGGCTTTTCCGCCGTGCCGGAGATGATCAGCGGCGTACGTGCCTCGTCGATCAGGATGTTGTCGATCTCATCGACGATGGCGTAATGCAGCTCGCGCTGCACCATCTGGTCCAGGCTGAGCACCATATTGTCGCGCAGGTAGTCGAAGCCGAATTCGTTGTTGGTGCCGTAGGTGATGTCGGCCAGGTAAGCCTCGCGACGGCTGACGGGGCGCAGATGCTGGTAGTGATCGTCATCGGAGACGTAAGTAGGGTCGTAGACGAATGAGCCACGCGACGGGTCAGCGGCGGCATTCTGGATCACGGCGGCGGTAAGACCCAGGAAGTGGTAGATCGGCCCCATTTGCTGTAAACCGAATTTGCTCAGGTAGTCGTTGGGCGTCACCAGGTGGCAGCCCTTGCCCTCCAGCGCGTTGAGGTACAGCGGCAGGGTAGCCACAAGCGTCTTGCCTTCGCCCGTCTTCATCTCGGCGATCTTGCCCTGGTGAAGCACAATGCCGCCGATAAGCTGCACGTCAAAGTGGCGCAGGCCGGTTGTGCGCACTGAAGCTTCCCGCACAACGGCATACGCTTCCGGCAGCAGATCATCGAGCGTTTCCCCGGCGGCCAGCCGCGCCCGAAAGCTATCCGTCTTGGCCCGCAGTTCGGCATCGCTGAGCGCCCGCATCTGCGGCTCCAGCGCATTGATCTGCGCCACCACCTCGCGGTGCCGGTTTAGTTCCCGCTCGTTAGGATCGCCAAAGATCGACTTGGCCAGTTTGTTTAGCATGGTTTCTTTTACCCAGCCCAACCGTTACCAGAGAAAAATACCATTCCCTGGCGAGGATTATAGCACACCGCTTCTACGCCCGGATGCAAGAACCACGTTGGAAAGGATGTCAGGCCCGGATGCCCGTATACAGCCCGCGCCCGGTCAAGCCCTGCTCGTCGAATGTCACCGCCAGGCCTGCCGCCCGGAAGGCCCCCAGGTACTCTTCATGGGTGAACAGCATCAACTCATGACGCTCCACGAATGTCTGGACGCCTTCCAGTGTCGCCACCATGTGATACATGTCGATCACCGAGCAGCGGCCTTCCAGGCCGTTGAATGAGAAGCGGGCGATTTTGAGGTCGGGTTGATCAACAAAGTGGGCGCCCAGTGTACCTGCCCGGTAAACCTCCGGAGCCAGCCACGGCTCAATGATCAGCACACCGCCCGGTTCCAGACGGTGGGCCATGTTCCGCACAGCGGCATACATCTGCTCGACTGTACGCAGATAGCCGATTGAACTGAACAGGCAGACAATCGCGCTGTAGCGCCCCGGCAGAGCGAAGTCCAGCATATCGGCGACGTAGTAGGTTGCATCGGGGTTGCGCTGACGGGCGATGGCGACCATCTCCGGGCTGATGTCGAGTCCCTCCAGGCGATAGTACGCCTTCAGGTACTCGTCATGCTTGCCCGTGCCACAGGCGACATCCAGCAGCGCTGCCCCATCAGGGCAACCCGCCCTCTGCAGCAACGTATGGAGGCGAGCCGCCTCCCCGGCATAATCCTTGAAGCCGTAGATCGTGTCATAGTAACGGACCGACTGGCTGAACATCGTTTCCCCTCTTTCAGGCAACAGCCTCATCTACCCGGTCTTGCCTGTGATCTCGGCGGCCAACCGGGCCAGGTTAACGCTGAACGGCGGGCGGATTACGCCGTATTCCGTCACGATCCCCGTGATGTAGTGGTTCGGCGTCACATCAAAGGCCGGGTTGCCGGCGGGCGATCCAGCGGGCGCGATCGGCTGCCCCTGGATGACCTTGATCTCATCCGCGTCGCGCTCCTCGATCTCGATCAGGTCACCGTGCAGGATGGTCATGTCAATCGTCGAGTATGGCGCCACTACGTAGAATGGCACGCCGTTCTCCCGGGCCACCACCGCCAGGTTATACGTCCCGATCTTGTTGGCTGTATCGCCGTTAGCGGCGATGCGATCCGCGCCGACCAGGCACAGGTCTACGCCGTGCCGTCGCATGTAATGGCCGGATGCGCCATCGGCGATGATTGTGTGCGGGATGCCCGCCTGCAACAGCTCCCAGGCCGTCAGGCGCGCGCCCTGCAGCCGGGGTCGCGTCTCGTCCACCAGCACATGCACCCGCTTGCCCTGAAGGAGCGCCGCCGTGCGGATGATGCCCAGCGCCGTGCCCCAGCCAACGGTGGCCAGGCTGCCGGTGTTGCAGTGATGGATGATCGTCGCTCCATCCGGGACCAGTTCCGCCCCGTGCTGGCCGATACGCCGGTTGATGGCGATGTCTTCGTCGGCTATGCGCTGGGCCTCTGCCAGCAGGGCCGCCCGCAGCGCCCCTGCTGATTCCCAGGCGTTGCCTTCAGCCAGGCGCATCATCCGATCCAGTGCCCAGAACAAGTTAACCGCCGTTGGGCGGGAACGGGCCAGCACCTCCCGCGCTGAGCGCAAATCGACCAGTAACCCTTCGACCGTCCCGGCCCGGCTCTGGCGGGCAGCGACCGCCAGCCCAAAGGCAGCGGCAGCGCCGATCGCTGGTGCCCCGCGCACCACCATCGTCCGGATCGCGTCGGCGACGCCCTCAACCGTGTCATAGCGCGCCACCTCAAACTCAAAAGGAATGCGGCGCTGGTCGATCAGGCAGACACAGCCATCCTGCCAGAACACGGTGCGGGTTTCTTCAGTCATCGTCAGGGTTCCTTTCCTCTTGTCAGGCGCCGGCGCAACCGGAGCGCCAGCTGGTCAAACACAAATCGCCGCTATTGTAACGCACCCGCACCACCATTGACGCCCCCTCTCCCCGTCGTTACAATACAAGGCCGATTAACTCATATTTGGACGGGATTAAGGCGGCACACCATGCACTACTACATCTGGACACTGGGCTGCCAAATGAACACTGCCGACTCCCAGCTCCTGGCCTCCGAGCTGGAGAAGCATGGCCACCACGCCACCGAAAACTGGGAAGCGGCTGATATCTGGGTGATCAACACCTGCGTGGTGCGCCAGTCGGCGGAAGATAAAGCCTATGGGCGGCTGTACCAGCTACACGCCCTCAAACAGCGCGATCCCTCGCGCATCATCGGTTTGATGGGCTGCCTGGTCGGCGTGCGCGATCCTCTGCGGCTGCGCCAGAAGCTGCCTTTCGTCGATGTCTTCATGCCGCCTTCAGACCCGCGCCCATTGCTTGCCTTCCTCGCCGATCGAGGCGTTGAAGCCGAGGCGCTGGCAGCGGACGCCGTCGCCCGTGCTCATCGCGATGCCCTGCAGGATGAGGACGATATCGCCAGCGGCGACCTGGTGCTGCCCCTACATGAGCGCAACAGCCTGGTCAGCGCCCACGTACCGGTTGTCTACGGCTGTTCGTTTGCCTGCACATACTGTATCATCCCCTTCCGCCGCGGCGTGGAGCGTAGCCGCCCCGTGGGCGAGATCGTGGCCCACGTGCGCAGTCTGGCCCGTCAGGGCGTGCGCGAGATCACGCTGCTCGGCCAGATCGTCGACCGCTATGGCAAGGATATTTCCGACGGCCCCGACCTCTCCGACCTTCTGCACATCGTCCATAAGGTCGCTGAGGAAGAGGGCGTAGCCCGCATCCGCTTCCTGACCAGCCATCCCAACTGGATGACCGATCGCCTGCTGGACACGGTGGCCGAGCTGCCGCGGGTCATGCCGCATATCGAAGTACCCAACCAGGCAGGCGATGACGAGATACTGGCCCGGATGAAACGCGGCTACACCGCCGAGGACTACCGCCGCCTGATCGCCCGCATCCGCGAGCGCATCCCCGGCGTAGCCATCCACACCGACATCATCGTCGGCTTCCCCGGCGAAACCGAGACGCAGTTCCAGCGCACCTATGACTTGCTGGCTGAGTTACGGCTGGACAAGGCTCACATCGCCAAGTACAGCCCGCGCCCCGGTACAGTCAGCGCCCGCCGTATGGTCGATGATGTGCCGCCGGAGGAAAAGGAACGCCGCCGCAAGGCCCTGGATGATCTGCAGAGCCAGATCGTGGCCGAGATCAACGCCCGCAGCCTGGGCGCAACCGTGCCCGTGCTCTTTGAAGATCGCCACCGCGACAAGTGGCGTGGTCGCACCCCGCAGAACAAGCTCGTCTTTGTGGAAAGCGACCGTGACCTGCATGGTCGGGTGGAAGACGTCCAGATCACCTGGACCGGCCCCTGGAGCATGCAGGGCCGCCTGCTAAACGATGTACCTGCTGCCACGTCAGGGGACACGATCGCGCTGGCGATCACTCGCTGATTGCCCCCTGCCCGGCGATCATCGCGGCGGCCTACACCCGGCCGCCGTTGCTTTTTGGGCTATAATGGGCGCATCACCGCCGCCGATCCATATCTATGACCGGCACGCTGGAGGGCACCGCGATGACCGCTGTCGATATCCGCCGGCTGGCCAGCCGACGGCTCGGCCAATACATCCTTGAGGAGCTGATCGGCCTGGGCGGCATGAGCGCCGTCTACCGCGCTTACCAGCCCGCCCTGGCCCGCGAGGTCGCCATCAAGGTCCTGGCCACCCAACTGGCCACCGATTCCGACTACCAGCAGCGCTTCGCCCTGGAAGCCCGCACCGCCGCCGCGCTGGAACACCCCCACATCGTCCCTATCTACGACTACGGCACTCAGGATGGCCTGCTGTATGTGGTCATGCGGCTGCTCACGGGCGGTTCGCTGGCCCAGCGTCTGCGCTACAGCCAGGAGGGCGGCCACCCGCTGCCTTCCGTCGGTGAAGTTGCCGATCTGCTGGACGCCCTGGCGGACGCGCTGGCTTACGCTCACGGGCGTGGGATCATCCACCGCGACATCAAGCCGAGCAACGTCGTCTTTGATCACCAGGGCACGCCGCACCTGGTGGACTTCGGCATCGCCCGGATCATGAATGCCGACCTCAGCCTGACCGCCGCCGGGACGACCATCGGCACGCCCAATTATATGGCCCCCGAGCAATGGCGCGACGAGCCGCTGACCCCGGCCGTCGATCAGTATGCGCTGGGCATCCTGATCTTCAACACCCTGACCGGCCACCTGCCCTTTGAAGCCACCACCGCCCACATCCTGATGCACAAGCATCTCAACGAACCACCGCCGTCAATACATACCCTGCGCTCCGACCTGCCGGAGGCGCTCTCGCCAGCCGTGGAGCGGGCACTGGCCAAGCTCCCGGCGGAGCGGTACCCGGCAATCGGGGATTTTGCCACAACCTTTCGCACTGCCGCAGGCGCGAGCCTCGGCGAACCGACAGGTTTCTTCACCTTTTCCCTGCCGGCCAGCGCCCTGGCCCTGCAACCGACTCCTCCTGCCGACGCCGTCGCTGCCCCTGCCGCATCCATGGCTCAGGCGGTACCGCTGGCCGCACCCGGCGGTGTGACCATGGCCGCCGATGTCCCTCCCCTGCCGGAAGACTCGCTGGCCGCCGTGCCGGGTCAGGCGGAACCCCCTTCCCTGCCGGAATGGTCGCGGGCGATGGCTGCGTCGCCGCAGGCCGCCCCGGCGCGTCAGCCCGCTGACAGCCATGCCCGGCCTGCTACACCCGCTGGTGCACCCGCTGTAACGCCCGCCGCCGCAGCACCACCCCGCAAGCAGGCAGCGCGTCAGGTCCTCGGCAACACGCCACCCCGTCCCCGGCGCCGACCCGCCACAACCCTCAACCGGGTTGCCCTGGTGATCTGGTTACTGGCCCTGGCCGCGATTATCGCCCTGATCGTCTTTGTCCTGACTATCCGGACGATCAACGCCGGGCGACTGGTCAGCCTCATACCAGACTCGCTGCTGTTAGCGCAGGGCATCGCGACGGCGGTAGTGGGCGCTCCCCCGGTAACTGGGTATTTTCGCTTGGCGATGGTCAGCCCGCCTGATCCGTGAGCGGATCAAAAACAGCCGGGCTGGTTCCCGGCTATCCGGCCACAACTCCCGCTGTTGCGCTCAGGCAGACTGGCCATCATCCTGCAGCGAATCGGTATCGATCAGCCGTTCAGCGGCGCTCTGGATGCCTTCGATCAGCGTGTCGAAGATCGAGGGATCAGTGCTTTCCAGGGCAAAATCGCCGGGGGGCGGCACTTCTACTTCCTCTCCCTTGACCGGATCGCCCAGCTCTACCACCCCGGCCTGCAGCAGACTGATCACCACCCGGCGGACTTCCATTGCGTCCATCTGGTTCTGCCGGGCGATCTGGCGGATGCTGACTCCCGGCTTGATTGACGAGATCACGCGCCAGGCTCGCGCGCTAAGCCGGGTGTGCTGCAGCCGCTCGTCGACATCCGGCGTAAAGCGCAGCGTCGCACTCAGGTTGGGCAATTCCTGGGTCATGCGCAGCACTTCCCGAACATGCGAGCCGTGTTCCACCAGCACATCGCCCAGATCGACCGAGACGGTGATGTGATCGTCCAGCGCAGGTGTCTGCTCCTCAAACAGGAAGGAGCCATCCGTCCACATCAGCACAGTATGGATGTCTTCTTTGAGTTGCTCGGTGAAGGCTTCCACGATGTCCGCTTTGGTCACAAAATCGCCCTCGATCAGCAGCAGGGCCTGGGCCTTCTCGTTCACGTCCTTGAGCCGGTTTTGAATCCAGTGCGCCTGCATGGGACTGAGCTTGCCCGTCCGCCGCAGCAGGGCCACCAGATCGCGCACCTCCACCATGCTGAGCACGGGCTTCCCCTGCTGGAAGACTATCCGCGCCCGTTTGAGTGAGGTACTGGTGGTGACCGAGGTCGGCTGGCCAAGCTCTTCAGGATTATCCGGCACATTGGCAAAAATGGTCAACGTGCCGGATTTCTGGGCCAGGTTAATCAGGTTGAGGATCTGGCTGGTGCTGAAGTCTTTAAGATTGCCCTGGAGTGTCACGCGAGCCACCTCCGATAATCACATCGTCTTCGCATAAGATTGATGAATAGCGTTTACCCGCCATAATGGCGGGCGCCTGGAGCGCCGGCTGGCCAATAATGTGCAAAGCCGTTGCCCCCTGCAAACTTCTAACCGTACTATACACAAAAACCGCCGTGGTGCAGAAAGAAAAGAGTAAAGATCAGCCTTGCCTGTGCCACCACGCTACTTCTATATTAGCACACAGGTCAAGCCCGCGCCCGGAAGACTCGCCCCGCGCCGCTGCGCCATGATAGAATCAGACCAGCAAACATCAACCGCTCTCCCGGCAGCTTCATCGCCGAGGATAGCTGATCAGGCAGCGAATGAGGAGCATTCCGTGAACCAACTGCAGCGGTGGCGGCGTATGCTGATGATACTCGCGGCGCTGGCATTCGGGGCGCTGGGCTGCAACCTGACGGCTCTGCTGCCAGGCGCAGGAGGCGTGGTCACGCCAACCTCGCCCCTCAGCGTGCCCAATGTGGTGATCAACAGCCCACCGAATGGCAGCGAAGTGGTGATCGGCCAGGAAGTGCTGGTGCAATCAACCGCCCAGGATAGCATCGGAGTCACCCGCGTTGAGTTGCGTGTCAACAGCTTCATCGTCAATACGGTCAGCGCCCAGTCGAGCAACGGCGAGCGGTTGTTCTCCGTCATTCAGTCCTGGATTCCGAACGAAGCCGGGGTGGCGAATCTGGAGGTCATCGCTTACCGCGGTCTGATCGCCAGCGCACCGGCGCGGATCACGTTGCTCGTGCGGCAGAACGCGGCCCAGATCACCGCCACGCTGCCGCCGCCGAGCGGTGTCACCCTGCCTCCGCCTGAGGATCGCACCTGCCGCGCCCGTGTGGAAGTCTCCGGCCTGAACTTCCGTACCGGCCCTGGCACCAACTACCCCATCCTGCGTGTGCTGGAAGCTGGCACACTGGTGGATATCATTGGCCGGTTGGGGGACAATAGCTGGTGGCAGGTACGCAGCGGCCTGGAAATCGGCTGGCTGAGCGCCACCTACACCAGCGAATCGGGCGATTGTAGCCTGATTCCGGTGGCTGTGCCGCCGCCCAGCCCCACCCCACGCCCGGCTACCGCCACACCCACGGCAACCTTCACGCCCAGCCCGATTCCCGGCTCACCCACACCGACCTCCTCGCCCACGCCCAGCATCCCCGACCTGGTCGTGAGCACCATTACCGGCCCGGAGGTGCTCCAGTTGAATGCCACAGGCACTGTCGGAGCGCGTTATACCGTCCGCGTCTATAACCAGGGCACAGGCAGCAGCGGGCAGTTCACCACCAGCTTCCGCCAGCCAGATGGCTCGGTCATCCAGTTGCCGATTGTTGTCAACCTGGCCCCGGCGCAGTACGCCGACCTGGGCGTGGATGTGCTGTTCACCGCCTCTAACACCTACCGTCTGGAGGCCTTTGTGGACAGCGGCGCGCAGGTGGCAGAATCCGACGAAGGCAACAACATCCGCACATTAAACGTGGTCGTCACCACGCTGCCCGGCCTGTTGATCACCCTGCCGGGCGGCGGGCTGGCCCTGACGCCGGTGGGACCATGACCTGCGCCGCCCCAGGCAACCGTCGCTGTGACCGGCGGGTGGGGATCATACTGGCGTCGCTGATCCTGCTGGCCGGGCTGGCCTGCAATCTGGTCGGTGGCGGCCCTGCCGGAACACCTGCCCACCCCCCGACCGCTGTTCCGCAAGGCCGCCCGCAGGTTGTGGTGCTGTGGCCGCCCAGCGGCAGCGAATTCGTCGTCCGCAACGAGGTGACCGTGCGCGTCAACGCCACCGACAGCGTCGGGATCACCCGGCTGGAATTGCGCTCGGCCACGGCCATGCTCAGCAGCGTGCCCTCACCGGAGCGCAACGGCCAGCCGATCATGGACGCCATCCTCTCCTGGACACCCACACGCGCCGGACAGCATGATCTGGAAGTGATCGCCTACCGGCGCGACGTCGCCAGCGAGCCAGTTCCCCTGACACTGATCATCCGGCAGCGCCGCGCTGATGTGCTGGCCACGCCTGTCCCCTTCGGCGTACAACCAGCAGCGGCCCCGGCGGAAGCGGGGACAGCCTGCCAGGTGCGCGTCAACATCGGTAACCTGCGCTACCGCAGTGGGCCGGGCACCACCTACACGGTTCTCGGTCTGTTGGAACTGGGCGAGGTGCTGGCCGTCACCGGTCAGAATGCCGCCCGCACCTGGTACCGTATCAATCGGGGCGGCCAGGTTGCCTGGGTCTCGGCTGATCCAGCCTATAGCACAGCTCTGACCAGTTGCGCGGCAGCGCCGATCGTCGACTGAGCGGGGGTGCGTTGACGCTGCCTTGGCGCAGGACTACAATGGGTTCGGCACAGGGACGAGGGAGCACATGTTCAGCCGGATACTTTTCGTTGACAGCGAAGCCGCAGCCCTGGCCCGTATCACGCGGGCTATTGAGCGCACTGGCCTGTACGAAGCAGATGCCTTTGTCACCGGTCAGGCCGCCCTGGAACACGCAGCGCTCCATCCACCCGATCTGGCGGTCATCGCGCTCAATCTGGGCGATATGCCGCCAGTGGCGCTGGCTATGCGCCTCCGGGAAATCCGCCCCGGCCTGCCCATTGTGCTGCGTGCGGCTACCGAGCCAGACACCGAGACTATGCGCCTGCTCAGCCCGCAGGGAGTCGTGCGCGGTAACTATGCCGCCCGTGAGGTGCTCCCGCTGCTGGAATACGCCCTGACCGAAGGGCAGTCTCTGGCAACCCGGGTGGACTCTTTGCGCACGCCAGGGGAAAAGCCGTCACTGCTGAAGCGAAGCGAGTCGCTGGCCGGGCCGCCCGGAGGCCAGCCAGTCACCCCGGTTGAGGAGCCACCCCTAGCGGACGATAGCTTCCTCCGCCTGGCGGCGGAAGAGCCGCCCTTGCCGGGCCTGGAAGACAGCGGCACAATCAGCGATCTGATCGCCGTTGCCAGCGCTGCAACACCACAGGATCATGCCGGTGTGATTGACATCCCCGAAGAGATGATTGAAGAAACGCCTTCCACCGCCCTGGCCGATACCGCCGAACTCGTCGCCAGCACTGCCTCCCCCGATCGCGCCGGCCCTGCACCGCTTCCGCATCTGCCTGCCGCCAGGACACGCCCTGTCCGACCGGGCGCCGAACCGACCAGCGCGGATATCCGGGCCGCTGCCCTGGCCCTGGAACTGACCCAGCATACCCTCGAATCAGCGGCACAGGCCAGCGTGCTGATCCAGCAGGGCCAGGTTATCGCGGTAGCTGGCCAACTCCCCCCCGAAGAGGTGCGCCGGCTGGTCGAGGTTATTGACTGGCAGACGGTGCTGGCGGAAGGTACTACCAAGATCAAGTTTGCCACGCTGCCGGAATCGCGAGCCAACTACATGGTTGTAGCGGCCCCGACGGTCGAGGACATGGTGCTGATGACGGTCTACCCGGAAAATATGCACCTGCGTACCATCCGTCAGCAGACGCGGGCTATTGTAGAGGCCCTGTCACGCACAGCTCACATCCCACCGGAAGAACAGACACCGTCCGCCAGTGGGGCTGCTGAACCGGAAATCGCCGCGCCCATGCCAGAAGCGCCCCCTGCACAATCTCCTGCGCCTGTGCCTCCCTCTGCCGCGCCGGAATCGCCCCCTGCCCCCGGGGAGAACGCCCCCCGGCCAGCACGCACTGTGGCGGATGCACGCCGACCGGCGGAAACCAGTAAACAGGAAACCTATGCCTGCGCCTGGATCCTGCGCGACCCGGCCGGCGAACTTGACCCGGACACGATACGGGCGCTGGCAACCACTTTGAATGGCGTCCTGGCTGGACGTAGCTGGACTTCCGAGCAGGTTGAAGTCCAGCCGGATTACGTGAGCATCGTGCTCAGCATCCCGGCGGAGGAGGCGCTTTCCCGCGTCATCCAGACGCTGATGGGCGAAACTGCCCGCTGCGTGGCGGCATTACGCCCGGAACTGGGATCAGCGGCGGATATCTGGGCCGACGCCTATTATATGGTCACGCCGGGCCGCCCCCTGACCGCCCAGGAAGTCACCCAGTTCATCAGCTACCAGCGCCAGACCTGACCACCGTGCCCTCCAGACGTTTGCGTGACCGGAACACCTGTTCTATACTGGAGCAAAAGGTAACGCGGCGTCCACGCACCTGACTGCGCCCGCGCCGCCCGGAAGCGCCAGACCCGGAGAGTGATTGCTCATGCCAAGTGCAGCCAAACGCCCAACCCTGATCATGATTGACGGGCACGCCCTGGCTTACCGCCAGTTCTTCGCCCTGCCCCTGGAATCCTTCAGCACACACGGCGGCGAGCCGACCAACGCCACCTTCGGCTTCGCCCGTACCCTGCTGGATATCCTGGAAAAAGATCGTCCTGATTACCTGCTGGCCACCTTCGATCGCGGGCTGAGCGGGCGTAATCAGCTTTATCCTGACTACAAAGCCACCCGCGACAAAATGCCTGACGAATTGCGCATCCAGATGCAACGCATCCACGAACTGGTGGAAGCGTTCAATATCCCCCTGCTGAGCATCGACGGCTACGAAGCCGACGACCTGCTTGGCACGCTGAGCGATCAGGCCGTTGCCCAGGACCTCGATGTGTTGATCGTCACCGGCGACCGCGACCTGCTCCAGCTCGTCACCGAACGCATCCATGTCCGCCTGCCCGCTGCCCGCCGCACCGGGAATGGCGATCAGGTCTTCGACCCGGTAGCTTTCCGCGAGACCTATGAAGGCCTTGAACCGCCGCAACTGGTCGACCTGAAGGCTCTGATGGGCGATCCTTCCGACAACATCCCTGGCGTCAAAGGCATCGGTGAGAAAGGCGGCATTAAGCTGCTCAAGGCATACGGCTCGCTGGAAGGCATCTACGCGCATCTGGCTGAATTGCCAGCCGGGCAGCGCCAGAAACTGGAAGAAGGCCGCGAAATGGCCTTCCTCAGCCGCGAACTGGCCCGCATCCGCCACGACGCGCCGGTGACGCTCAACCTGCCTGCCTGCATCGCCCAGGATTACGACCGCGATCGCGTCGCCGAGTTGTTCCGCACCCTGCAGTTCCGCAGCCTGATCGGTCGACTGGCTCCAGCGGGCGAAGCGCATGCAGCCCCTGGCGTTACCAGGCAGCTCAGCATGTTCACCGCCGCTGAGGAAGCCGCGCCGCCAGCCCCCCATGGCGGGGTAGGTGCTGCCATTGCCACCACCGTCATCGTCCAGGACGAGGAGGCACTGACCGAACTGGTCAGCAAGCTGAAGGCCGCCTCCGCCATTAGCTTTGACACGGAGACGACCAGCACCGACCAGATGCAGGCCGAGCTGGTGGGCATCTCGCTCTCTACGGACGGGGAGACCGGCTACTACATCCCGGTCGGCCATACCCCGCCGCCCGGCGCCAGGCAGGAGCCGCTGCTGGAGGAAGCAGCGTTGCGCCAGTTGCCACTGGAACAGGTGATCGCAGCGCTACGCGACCCGCTGGCGGATCCGCGCATCCCCAAGTACGGGCACAATGCCAAATATGACCTGATTGTCCTGCGCCGCTACGGGCTGGACGTGACGCCGATCCGCTTCGACACAATGGTGGCGGAGTGGCTGTGCGACCCGGACAGCCGCAACAAAGGCCTCAAGAATCTGGCCTGGATCCGGCTGGGACTGGAAATGACGCCGATCACCGATCTGATCGGCAGCGGCAAGAACCAGATCACCATGGATCGCGTACCCATCCCTGCGGCGGCTTCCTACGCCGCTGCTGACGCCGCTGTGACCTTCCGCCTGGTAGCGCCACTGCGCGCTGAACTGGAGGAAAAGCGCGTCCTTAAGCTGTACGACGATCTGGAGATACCTCTTCTGCCCGTCCTGGCTGATATGGAGATGGCCGGTATCCGCCTGGACACAGCTTACCTGGCCCAGATCAGCGCCGAACTGGCTGCGCGTCTGGCCGCGCTGGAACAGGAAATCTACGATCAGTCAGGCGGCTACGGGCCGTTCAATATCAACAGCCCCAAGCAACTCAACGATGTGCTGTTCGGCAAGCTCCAGCTTCCGGCGGAAGGCGTCCGCAAGACCACGCACGGCCTTTCCACTTCCGCCGACGTGCTGGAAGACCTGCGCGATCTGCACCCTATCATTGGCCTGATCCTGGAACACCGCGAACTGACCAAACTCAAGGGCACCTACGTCGATGCGCTGCCGGAACTGGTCAACCCGCACACCGGGCGGCTACACACCAGCTTCAACCAGACCGGCACAGTCACCGGGCGGATCAGCAGCGACAACCCTAACCTGCAGAACATCCCCGTGCGGACGGAGCAGGGCCGCCAGATCCGGCGGGCTTTTGTCGCCCCGGAAGGGCACTATTTGCTATCGGTCGATTACAGCCAGGTCGAATTGCGCGTCCTGGCGCATATTAGCCAGGACCCAACCCTGCTGGAAGCCTTCCGCCAGGGCCAGGACATCCACCGGACGACTGCTGCAACCGTCTACGGCATCCCCTTTGAAGCGGTAACTTACGACCAGCGCCGCTTCGCCAAGAGCGTCAACTTTGGCCTGCTATACGGCATGGGCGCCTTCCGGCTGGCCCGGGATAGCAACCTGACGCTGGCCCAGGCAGAAGCGTTCATCCAGGCCTATTTTGAGCGCTTCCCGCGTGTCCGCGCCTACCTGGATGAGACCAAGCGCCTGGCGGCGTCACAGGGCTACCTAGAAACGCTGCTGGGCCGCCGCCGCTACTTCCCGGAATTACAGGCTTCTGCCAGCAGCCGGGCCAGTGCCATCGCCCGCCAGCGGGCCGAGCGCCAGGCGATCAATATGCCTATCCAGGGCACGGCGGCGGACATCATGAAGCTGGCCATGATCCAGGTCCAAAAGCGTCTGAAGGCCGGCGGGTATCCGGCCCGGATGCTCCTGCAGGTGCATGACGAACTGGTGCTGGAGGTAGTTGAAGAGGCGCTGGAGCCGGTAGCCCGGCTGGTGATCGAGACCATGGAAGGGGCCTTTGCCCTGGATGCACCGCTCCGCGCCGATGCTCGTTACGGCCCCAACTGGCTGGACATGCAGGACTTCACGGCGTAGCTGGGCGGTCACCTACACAGGAGGTCAGACTGACAGACCATCCCAACGGGGGCAGTGAATTTGCCTCCTCACAGCACGGGGGCGTGGGTGAGGTCGCCCGGCTCTTCCTCAAGCTGGGCTTCACCGCGTTCGGCGGGCCAGCCGCGCACATTGCCCTGTTCCGAGAGGAAGTCGTAGTCCGCCGCCGCTGGCTCAGCGACGCGCATTTCCTCGATCTACTGGGCGCGACCAACCTCATTCCGGGACCCAATTCCACTGAGATGGCAATCCACATCGGCTATGTGCAGGCCGGCTGGCGGGGATCAGTTGCGGCAGGTGCGGGTTTCGTGCTGCCAGCGGCAGCCATCGTTCTGGCGCTGGCCGTGCTTTACGTGCACTACGGATCAACCCCGACAGCCACCTGGTTGCTTTACGGCATCAAGCCCGTGATCATCGCCGTGATTGTGCGCGCCCTGTGGGGATTACTCAGGGCCGCGGTCAGGGATGGCCTGCTGGCCGGAATCGGTGTGGCTGTGTTCCTGCTCTATCTCGCTGGGCTGAACGAGATTGTGCTGCTATTCGGCGGCGGACTGCTGGTCATGCTGGCCCGGAACGCTGCGCGGCTGCGGCGCTGGCCCGGACAGGGCTACATCCTCTCGGCGCTGGGCCTGCCGTGGTCGCTGCTGGTCCCGGCGGCGACTTCAGCCGTGCCGGTCTCGCTCGCCACCCTGTTCCTGACCTTCTTCAAGATTGGTGCGGTGATGTATGGCAGCGGTTATGTCCTGCTGGCTTTCCTGCAGAATGACTTTGTAGAGCGGCTGGGCTGGCTGACCAGCCAGCAGCTGCTTGATGCGGTAGCGGTAGGCCAGTTCACGCCAGGCCCGCTATTCACCACGGCCACCTTCATCGGCTTTCTCGTCGCTGGCACGCCGGGCGCGGTGCTGGCTACCCTGGGCATGTTCCTGCCCTCGTTCGTTTTCGTCTGGCTGTCCAACCCGTTCATCCCCCGTTTGCGCCGGTCCCCCTGGCTGAGTGGGCTGCTGGACGGGGTGAATGTCGCGGCGCTGGGACTGATGGCCGCTGTCACCGTCGAATTGGTCCACAGCGCACTGGTCGATGGGCTTACGGTGATCATCGCCCTGGTAGCAGCCGTCCTGTTGATCCGACTCCGAATCAACGCAACCTGGCTGATCATCACCGGTGCAATCATGGGGTTGCTGCGCTGGCTGGTTGGCTGAAGCGGGCACCGCATGAGCCTGACCGGCGGTAAGAGGGAAAGGATGTTGTGAAATTGCCTGAAGAAAAGGGCGGGGTTTTCGTGCATCGACGTTTGTTTTTGTAGCCCGTTTCTGTCTATAATAAGCCTATCCGCTTTCGGCTGGCGGAGAGTAAGCGTCACAGGCCGTGTCGCGCGCACGGGCGAACCTGTGGCCGCCAGATAGATGTTCTCTCCAAAGAGTGTTAAGCATGTTCTGCGGGCACGGAAAGGAGAGCGCTACCGCCGAGATCACCCCCTCACCCATGCTTGCCGGGGCGCAGGCTGGCCGGCAACGGGTTGTTTTGCCTTTGTTCCGTACATAAAGTCTCTGGGAGGAGCAATACATGTTCAAGAGAAGCCTCCGGGTTCTACCCGCAATGGTGATCATCGTGACGATGATCGTGGGCGCGCTGCCCACTTTTGCTTCTGACGCCGAGATCACCTTTACCGGCCTGCTGCAGCAGGAAAAAGAGTACATCACCCATTACACCGCGGAACACAGCGGCTCCCTGATTTCCTCTCTCGACCCTCAGGTGGCGACCGACAGTGTCTCGATTGACTACATCGAGAATCTGTTCCTGGGCCTCACCAACAACAATCCCCTCACCGGGCAGATTGAGCCGGAACTGGCAACGTCCTGGTCCTATGATGAAGCTACTTACACCTGGACTTTCACCCTCCGCGATGATGTGCCCTGGGTAAAGTGGGACCCGGCGACTGACACCGCCACCGAACTGCGCAAGGTCGTTGCTGGCGACTTTGTGACCGGCATCCGTCGCGCCTGCGACCCCAACAACCCCTCGCTATACGCTGAGGTCGTTGGCTCCACCATTGCTGGCTGCCTGGAGGTCTACAAGATGGACCCGGCCAGCGTCACGCCGGAAAGCTTCGAGGCGATCGGCGTCGAAGCGCCCGATGACACCACGCTGAAGATCACCCTCTCCGGCCCCATCGGCTACTTCTTCTCGATGAGCGGGATGTGGGTGCTGCGCGCGGTCCCTGGCGAGGTCATTGAGCAGTTTGGCGAGCCGGTGGGCGGCAGCACGTGGACGCAGCCCGGTAACATCGTCACCAATGGCCCGTTCGTCCTGGATGAGTGGGAAAGTGGCGTCCGCCAGGTGCTCATCCGCAACCCGCTCCTGCCTGCTGACCTGCAGGGGCCTGGCAACATTGAGCGCTTCGTGGACATCAATGTGGAAGATGCGGGCACGATCTACGCTCTCTTCCAGGACGGCCAGATCGACTTCTCCGGCGTCCCCTCAGCCGAGCTGCAGAATGTCCTGGCCGATCCGGAACTGTCCAAGCAGGTTGTGCAGGTGCTCAGCCTGTCCGTCTTCTACTTCGGCTTCGCCCACGACAAACCGCCGTTTGATAACGTGCATGCCCGTCGCGCCTTCAGCGCTTCGATCAATCGCGAACTGCTGGTCTCGGAGATTCGCGGCGGTCGCGGCGTGCCAATGATGCACTTTGTCCCGCCCGGCATGTTTGGTGCGGTCAACGTCAACGAAGTCGGCATCAACGGGGAAGGCATCGGCTACGATCCGGCCTACGCTCAGGCGGAGATAGAAGCCGCCGGCTATCCCAACTGCCAGGGCTTCCCGGAGTTGAGCGTGGTGACCTACCAGGGCTGGGCGCCCTACGCCGAGTTCCTGCAGGCTGAGATCGAGAACGTCCTGGGTTGCGACCCAAGCCTGTTCACGATCGAGCAGCAGGAATTCTCCGTGCTGCTGCAGACCACCCGTGCTGAAACGCCCACCGAAGAGCGCCCGAATCTGTGGTCGCTGGGCTGGGCGCCGGACTACGCGGACGCCAACAACTGGTTCTTCGATGCTGGCCTGCACTGCGAATCCAGCAACGACTTCATGCGCCCATGCGATGAGGTCGATGACAAGATCATCCAGGCCCAGACCGAAAGCGATCCAGAAGTTCGCGCGGCCCTCTACCGTGAGATCGAAGAGGACTTCTTCGGTTACGACGGTCTGCACCCGATCATGCCGCTGTTCATGCCTGCCTCCTTCTATCAGCTTGCCCCCTGGCTGGACAAGCCGATCGAGACCGACGGCCTCTTCGGCGGCAACCATTACGACTGGATCAGCATCGATCCTGAGCTGCAGGCAGCGGGTCGCGGCGGCTAAGCCACGCCCGGTTGCAGCAGCAGATCAGCGCCCGGCGGTTCGCCCGAATCGCCGGGCGTTTTCGCTTTCGTGTGGCCGCCGTTCATGCTATACTCGCCCGTGTCTCTTACACCCTTTCATCCGGAGAATCAACCCACTACCCCTATGAAACCCAATCACTTCATCGATCTGACCGATTGGTCTCCGCAGGACCTGCTGGAAATGCTCGATCTGGCCGTCTTCCTCAAGAAGGAATGGAAGAGCGGCGGCAACCGTCCGGTGCTCAAGGGCAAGGTGCTGGGCATGATCTTCCAAAAGCCTTCCCTGCGCACCCGCGTCTCTTTCGAGGTTGGTATGAAGCACCTTGGCGGCGACGCGCTCTACCTCAGCCCGGCGGAGATTGGCCTGGGCCAGCGCGAAAGCATCGCCGATGTGGCCCGCGTCATGGCCGGATACGTCCAGGGCATCATGGCCCGCGTCTTCGCTCACGAGCATGTGGTCGAACTGGCCCGCTGGTCGAGCGTGCCGGTCATCAATGGCCTGAGCGACTATAACCACCCCTGCCAGGCGCTGGCCGATATGCTGACCATCTACGAGCACTTTGGCCGCCTGAAGGGGCTTAAGCTGGCCTTCATCGGGGATGGCAACAATGTGGCTACCTCGTTGCTGATGGCCAGTGCCCTGCTCGGCCTCAACTACAGCATCGCTTCCCCGCCCGGTTACGAACTGGCGCAGGAAACCCTGGCCAAGGCCGCACCACTGGCCAAAGCCAGCCAGATCACGGTTGAGACGCACGAAGACCCGGTTGCGGCGGTGGTTGATGCCGACATCATCTACACGGACACCTGGACCAGCATGGGCCAGGAAGCCGAGGCCGCCGTACGCCGCCAGAAGTTCCAGCGTTACCAGGTCAATGACGAATTGCTCAGCCGGGCTGGCCGCGGCGCGGTGGTGATGCATTGCCTGCCAGCCCATCGCGGCGAAGAGATCACCGACAGCGTGGCTGATGGCCCGCAGTCGCTGCTCTTCCCACAGGCAGAAAACCGGATGCACGCGCAAAAAGCGCTGCTCGTCACCCTGATGGCCTAGCGCCGTCCGCAACAGCGTTCGTCAGCCGGGCATGTGAGCACAGGCAGCGGAAGCACCTATGGCCGGAGATCGCACGATTTACGAAAAGGCAATGAACGCCGGGCACAGCGCGGCCTGGGATCAACAGTGGGATCGCGCCATCGCTGCCTACGGGCGGGCCGTCCAGGAATTCCCGGAAGACCCTGACGCGCACCGCAGCCTGGGCCTGGCCCTGTTCCAGGCCCAGCGCCTTGAGGAGGCGCTCAAGGTCTATACCCGCGCTCATCAACTCGCCCCCGACGATCCCATCCCGCTGGAAAAGAGCGCTGACATCCTGGAGCGCATGGGCCGCCTGCGGGAAGCCGCGCAGCTATACATCCAGGTCGCCGACGTGTACATCGCTCAGCGTGACCTGGACAAAGCGATCGCCAACTGGGAACGGGCCACCTACCTCACCCCCGGCCTGATCCCGATCCATGCCAAGCTGGCCACTGCCTACGAGCGCACCGGCACCAACAAAAAGGCTATCCGCGAATACCTGACGCTGGCCTTCAACTTCCAGCGGCTGAACGATACCGAAAAAGCGATCCAGGCCGTGCAGCGCGCCCTGCGGCTGGAACGGGACAACCCCCAGGCGCTTAACACCCTGCAAGCGCTGCAATCCGGCACGCTGATCCCCCGCCCGCCGGTCGAGGATGAGCCCCCTGAAGCCATGAAACGCCAGGATTCCTTCGACCTGCCAATCCGCCAGGCTGACCGGACAGTCGGCGAAGCGGATGCCCGCGGCCCGCTGGGCGAGGCGGAGGAAATCGCGCTGAGCGGCCTGGCTACCTACCTCTTCGACTCCGGCGAACTGGGCGGCGGTGGCGCTTATGTCCTGCAGGCCATCGAACTGCATCGCCAGCGGGAGATCGGCCCGGCCATCCAGGCCTACCGCCAGGCCCTCAACGCCCGCTTCAGCCACCCCAGTCTGCACCTGTGCCTGGGCCTGCTCCTGTTGGAACAGGATCAACCACAGGCGGCCATCGAGCAGTTCAGCCAAATCACCAGCAACTCGGCCCTGGCAGCCGGGGCCAATCATGGTCTGGGCCAGGCTTACATGAAGCTCAAGGAGCCAAAGAAAGCGGCCAGCCACCTGGTCGAAACATTGCGCCTGGTTGACCTCAACCTGGCCATTGACGAATCGGAGCGCGCCCAGCTCAACGCGATCTACAACGATCTGCAGGCAACGATCCCCCAGAGCGACGACAAACAGCTCACGGCCATGAATCAGCGCTTCTTCAGCCTGCTAACCGGGCCGGACTGGAAGCAGCGGGTGGCCGAAACGCGCCGCCAGCTTGAGGATACCGCCCATGCGGAAGGCGCCACCGGCATGGTGGAACAACTCGCCGAAGGGGGCGAAGAACTGACCGAGTCCATCGCTCGTGTGGATCGCTATCTGCGCAACAGCCAGCTCACGCTGGCAATGGACGAGGTCTACCACGCCATTGAACTGGCGCCAACTTATCTGCCCGCTCACATCCGTATGGCCCAGATCCTGCTGGCGGACAACAACATCGAAAACGCCGTCGAAAAATACCGGGTGGTGGCGGAAACTTACATGATCCGTGACCAGACGGACCGCGCTGCCCAGATTCTCAACGAAGTCCTGCGCGTCGCCCCGGTTGACCTGAGCATCCGGGCTACGTTGATCGAACTGCTGGAAAAGGAAGAGCGCTGGCCAGAAGTGCTGGAGCAGTATATCGACATGGCCGACGCCTACTACCAGCTGGCCGACTTTGACGCCGCCCGCAAGACCTACGAGCAGGCTAACCAGCTTGCCCAGCGGCTCAACGCTGACCCGCAGACGATCGTCCACCTGTTGCACCGCATCGCCGACATCGACATCACCCGGCTTGATCTGCGGCAGTCCCTGCGCACCTACGAGCAGATCAAGAACATCGCGCCGGAGGATGAACGCGCCCGTCACGCGCTGATGGAGCTTTACTACCGCCTGAACAACCGCGTTGAGGCCATCCGCGAACTGGATGAGCTCTTGCAGTTGTACGCCCGGCAACGGCGATCCGATCAGATCGTCCGAATACTGGAGGAACAGGTCGCGCTGTACCCTAAAGAGATGGCGCTCCGCTCCCGGCTGGCCACCGTCTACCGGCGGCTGGGGCGCACCGAACAGGCGGTTGAGCAGCTGGACGCCCTGGGCGAATTGCAGCTGGAGGCAAATATGCGCAGCGCTGCCGCCGAGACCATCCGCCAGATCATTAGCCTTAATCCGCCCAGTGTGGATGAATACCGTAAGCTGCTGAGCACCCTGGGGGGATGATCCCCAGCTGCCGCGATGGAAATTCTGTGGGCCTTCGACAACTTCAACCTGATCTCGCTGCTGGACATCCTGCTGGTGGCGGGGTTGTTCTTCGCTGCCAGCCTGTTGATCCGTGGCACGCAGGCGACGGCCCTCCTGCGCGGCACCCTGTTCGTGCTAATCCTGATTGGCCTGTTCACCAGCGTGGTGCAACTGGTCGCCCTGCGCTGGCTATTGAGCCATATCGTCACCGGCGCGGCCATCGCCATCCCCGTGATCTTCCAGCAGGAATTGCGCCGCGCCCTCAGCCAGCTGGGCGAAACCGCGATCTTCGGGCGGCAGCGAGGCAGGTCCCAGGCGCAGCATATCATCGAACAGGTCTGTGCCGCCGCCGAACGCCTGGCGGAACGCCGGCACGGCGCCCTGATTGTCCTGGAGCGTAGCACCAGCCTGGAGGAGTACATTAAGACCGGGGTGGCGCTTAACAGCGAGGTCACGCCGCAGCTGCTGCTGACCATCTTCTGGCCCAAGACCGAGCTGCATGATGGCGCGGCGATTCTTTCCGGCACGCGGATCGCCGCGGCGGCGTGCGTGTTGCCCCTTTCATCCGGCCATCGCATCACCGAGCGCAAACTGGGCACCCGCCACCGCGCTGCGCTGGGCATCAGTGAGGTCAGCGACGCGATCTGCGTGGTTGTCTCCGAGGAAACCGGCCAGATCTCTGTCGCCAACAGCGGACGCATGATCCGCCGCCTGGATGGTAACCGCCTGCGGACGATCCTCAGCGCCTTCTACGAAGATGACCGGCATGCCACACCGCGCAACTGGTTCGCCTGGCTACGTGATCTGCGGGATCGGCTGACCCGCAGCCAACCGGATTGATGTCGATCATGCGCCCACCCGCCTGGCTCCGCTTCCTGAGCGCCAACCTGAGCTGGCTGGCAGCATCGCTGCTGCTGGCCATGTTCGTCTGGATCGCCGCTACCATCCAGCAGAATCCGGTGGAAGCGCGGCGCTTCCCGGAACGGCTGCCCATTCAGATTCTGACCGACGAAGGCATGATCGTCACCAACAATCCGATCACCAGCGCACAGGTTGTCCTGCGCGCTCAGGCCGATGTCTGGGCTGTGCTGGAAGCACAGGACATCGTGGTGACCGCCGACTTGCGGGGCAAGCCGCCCGGCACCTATACGGTCGATTTGAACATCACCTTTACTACTTTCAGCCGTATTGTGCTGGAGGATTGGCTGCCACGCCAGGTAACTGTCTCAATCGACCGGGCCGCCGAAATCCTGGTCCCGATCAACGCTGACATCCGCAGCGGGCCACAAACCGGGTTTGAGATCACTGCCATCACCTTTGGCGCCCAGGAGGCGCGGGTGACCGGCCCTGCCTCCCAGGTGGAGCGGGTCGTCAGCGCCGATGTCCGGCTGAACCTGGCCGACGAGCGCAACCCCTTCACCCGCAATTATCGCCTGTACGCCATGGACGCACAGGGGCAGACCGTCCCCGGCGTGACGCTCATCCCGGACAACACCGATGTCACGATCGACATCCAGCCGCAGGAAAACTTCCGCGAGGTATTTGTCACACCCAATATCATCGGCGAACCGGCCAGCGGCTATGTGGTCTTTGCCATTACCTACGAGCCGCAGACCGTCCTGATCAGCGGCCGGCCCGGCGCCTTGGAGCAGATCACCGGCACGATTCAGACTGCGCCCATCGACCTGACCGGCCAGACTGCCAGCTTCAGCCGGACAGTGCCGCTGGAATTGCCAGCGGGTGTCTTCCTGCCTATCGAGCAGAACGTGACCGTCAGCGTCGTCATTGACACCCTGCCCGCCAGCCGCCGCTTCGAGCACCTGCCGGTGCAGGTGCAGGGCCTGGACCCGAATGCCAACCTGGAGGCTCTGATCATGCCGACCGAAGTCACCATGCTGATCACCGGTCCTCAGCCTATCCTTGATACCCTGACCCCGGCGGACATCACCATTGTGGCCGACCTGACCGGCCTGGCGCCCGGCGGCCACCAGGTCCCGTTACAGGCCATTGTCAGCCGCGACGGGCTACAATCGGCGAACATCTCCGTCCTGCCGCCGGTGCTCGATGTGCAAATTACGGCGCAAAAACCCACCGCGGAGACTCCGGCGCCTGAGGTCATGCCGGCAACCCCCACTGCGGCGCCATAACGACCGGGCAGCGCGAGACCGGGCTTGATTACCCCGGCGACGATGCTACAATCGCCCGGTATCCAGACAATGAAACGTACGGCAAACCATGAAACCGAAACCGATGGTGGCGCTGGTCGGGCGCCCCAATGTTGGCAAGTCCACCCTGTTTAACCGCCTGGCCGGCTCGCAACTGGCGGTAGTCCACGAGATGCCGGGCACGACCCGTGACCGCCTGCAGGCCGATACGGAATGGAATGGCGTCGCCTTCACCGTGGTCGATACCGGTGGCATCGAGGTCTACCAGCCCAAAGGCTCACGCGATGTTTCCCCGCTGGCCGAAGGTAGCATCGACTTTGTCCCCCAGATTCGCGCTCAGGCCCTGATCGCCGTTGAAGAGGCGGAAGTGATCATCATGCTGGTCGACGCCATCCAGGGCCTGACCGCCGCTGACGAGCACATCGCCGAGATTCTGCGCCGCACCAACAAGCCGGTGTTCATCGCCGCCAACAAAGCCGACAATGCCGAGCGCCGCGAGGCAGCGATGGAATTCTACAGCCTGAGCCTGGGCGAGGTCTTCCCCATCAGTGCCCTGCATGGCACCGGCACCGGCGACCTGCTGGACGCGGTGGTCAACGCGCTACGGCACGCGCCTGCGCCAGACTACGAGACAGACCGGGATGACGAGGCGCTCAAGATCGCCATCGTGGGGCGGCCTAATGTCGGTAAAAGCAGTCTGGTCAATCGCCTGCTGGGTGAAGAACGGGCCATCGTCAGCCCGCTGGCAGGCACAACCCGTGACGCCATCGATACCCGGCTGGTCTGGGAAGGCATGCCCGTCATCCTGATCGACACGGCGGGCATCCGGCGGCGCGGCAAAATCGCCCCTGGCGTGGAAAAATACAGCGTCCTGCGGGCCATGAAGGCCATCAAACGCGCTGACATTGTGCTCCTGCTGCTGGACGCCACAGAAGGCATCACCGCCCAGGATACACACATCGCTGGCATGATCATCGACGAAATGAAAAGCGTGGCGGTCATCGTCAACAAGTGGGATGCTGTCACCAAAGACACCTACACGATGAATGTCTTCACGGAGAAGATCCGGGAGCAACTCAACTTCCTGCCCTATGTGCCGATTCTGTTCATCAGCGCCAAGACCGGCCAGCGGATCGGCCAGATCATCCCGCTGGCAGCACAGATGCAGGAGGAGCGACTGGTGCGCATCCCGACCAGTGAACTGAACCGGATCGTTCGCGACGCCGTGGAGCGCCACGCCCCGCCCTCCAAAGCGGGCAAGCGGCTCAAGATCTACCTGGCCCAGCAGGTGCGCACCGACCCGCCCACTTTCCTGTTTCATGTCAACGACACGCGGCTGGTACACTTCAGCTACGAGCGCTACCTGGAAAACCAGATTCGCCAGGAATACCCGTTCACCGGCACGCCGGTGCGTCTATCCTTCCGACCGCGCGAGGGCCGCTTGAAATGAGCAGCACGGGCCTGCTCCCACCCGATCGCGGAGCATGGCTGGATTGGCTACGGCTGCGGCGAACCGGTCTGGCCGCCCTGCTCGTTTCCCTGATGGTGCTGCTGGCCATCACGCTGCAGCCGGAAACCGACCGCCAGATTCTGGAACGTGACTACGGAATCCGCGTCAGCGACACCCAGTTATTGTTTGGCGGCCTGGCGCTGGCCAGCGCCCTGTGGTTCGCCCGCACGGCTGTTGCAAAGTCCGGTAGTGTATCTTTCGCGGTTGAAATTCAGATGCCGGTTGAAGGTTGCCCATCTAAGCACCAAATCGCATGTGTATTTTCTCTCAAAATGACACGCGACTTCATTCTTTGCAGGAACATGAAAACCATTCCACGAATTTCAACCGAAAAGGATACAGTACCCAAAGTTCCAAGACAAAAAGGCCTTTCCTGGTTAAGGTAGTGTTGTGCGCCACGAACCCTGCACCAGGAAAGGTCAACATGGACTATACCATAGCCGGAAGCGGACAGATAGAGGCACTTTGCGGGGAGGTAGGCGGGCTCTATGAGCGACTGAAGGAGTTAAAGGATCGGCGGGACCGGCGCGGGGTACGCTATCCGTTGGCGGCGGTGCTGATGATCATGGTGTTAGCCAAGCTTTCGGGAGAAGATGAAGCGCGGGGGATAGCGGAGTGGGCGAAGTGGCGGGCCAAGCTCTTGGCGAAGGCGCTGGGGCTCAAACGGGAGAGCATGCCCCATCACACGACCTACAGTCGGATTATAGGGCAGGCGGTGGAGGTGGAGCAGTTCGAGGCGGTGGTACGGGAATACTTCAGCCGCCACCAGCCGGCCGAGGCTCACATTGCGCTGGACGGCAAAGCCATGCGGGGGACGATCGAGCCAGGACACACCCAAGGGGTGCATCTGCTGGCTGCCTATCTGCCAGCGGTGGGGGTCGTGGTGGGACAAAGTGCAGTGGCCAGCAAGGAAAACGAAATTGTGGTTGCCCCTGCGCTGTTGGCCAGTCTGGACTTGCACGATGCCGTGGTGAGTGGGGATGCCCTGTTGGCTCAGCGGAGCTTATCGAGCCAGATAGTGGCGGCAGGGGGAAACTATCTGTAGATCGTCAAGGACAACCAGCCGCATTTGCTGGCGGACCTCGAGCGCCTGTTTGCCCCCGAAAGCTGCTTGCCAGGCCATGGCCCGCTGCCCGTCGATTTCGCCCGTGCCAGCACCCTGGACAAAGCGCATGGGCGGCTGGAACGGCGTACTCTGACGGCCAGCAGCCTGCTCCAGGGCTACAGCCAGTGGCCCCATCTGGCTCAGGTGTTCCAGCTTGAACGGCAAACCCTCACCCTCCGCAGTGGCCACCTCACCTATGAAGTCGTCTACGGCGTAACCAGTCTCTCTCGCGCCCAGGCCTCGCCGAACCGCCTCCTTCACCTGGTCCGTCGTCATTGGGGAATCGAAAACGAGGCTCATTACTCCCGTGATGTGACCTTCAAGGAAGACCGCTGTCGCTTAAAGACGGGCTGCGCCGCTCATGTCATGGCGATCCTCAACAATCTGACCCTGGGGCTCATCCGGTTGTTGAAGTTCGACTTCATTCCCCAAGCACGCCGCTTCTTCAATGCTCGGCTCGACCTGGCGCTTGACCTGCTTCTGGCTCCTCCCTGACAACTTTGCAACAGCCGTGGGTTCGCCCGTGAACCGGTTATTCGTGCCGAACTGAGCGATGGCCGGGCTACAGCGCTGATCGTCGCCGTGGCCGGTGGTGTGAGTTTTCTGGCCGCACGCCTGGTCGTGCCCGACCAGGCCTACCGGCTGTTTCGCTTTCCCTCCAGTCTGGCCTGGATCAGCACCGGGCTGATCGTGCAGGCGACGCTGGCCGTCTTGCTGGTCACGCTCAACCCGCACGCTCCGCCCGGTCGCCGGCTCAGCCGCTATGCGGCGCTGACTCTGGCGGTTGGGGGCGCAGCGCTGGCCGTTTTGCACGCGCTATCGGTCGGCCACTTCATGCGCCTGGACCTGCCAGATGAGCCAATTCTGGGCAGCATCGCCACGAACTACGCCCTGACCGGCGACTTCAGCACCGCCTATGATGGCGCGATCTACGGCAGCCCCGATCCCTCGGCAGGCCGCTACTACCTGCTGATGGGACTCTGGTTGCGCGTCCTGGGCCGCACCGATCTGGTCGCGCTGCGGGCCTTCCCGCTGCTGGTTGGCGCGGCGGCGCTGGCGCTGGTTGCGCTGGCGCTGTGGCACACACCGGGACTTTCCCGGCTGGGGCGGCTGGCCGGAGTCGTCACCTTCACGAGCCTGACGCCGGTGGTGCGCGCCTCGCACAACCTGCGTCCCGATATCGGCCTGGCGCTCTACGGGGCGCTGGTGTTATTGAGCGTCGTGCAGCATCAGCAGGATAAAGGGCAATCGGGGCGCTGGCTCCTGCTGGCCGGGCTGGGACTGTTAATCGGACTGGAAAGCATCCCCACCTATGCCCTGAGCTTCGCCGTCGCCCTGGGCCTGCTCCTGCTTGCCGCCGCGATCCGCCGGCCGCTGCGCCGGACACGCTGGCAGCAACCTGCCCTGTATGCGGCTGGCTGCGCGCTGGCCTGCGTTGCCTTTGCCGCCCTGCATTTCCTGCCGGACCCTGCCGCGCAATGGCAGGGCCTGAGAACCTTTGCCGCCAGCTATGCTGCTGAAAACGCCGGTCGGCTGGCCTCCAACCCGCTAGCTGCCCTGGTTGGCTATTTCTTCAGCTTTAGCCACAAGCTTTCGCCCGCGGAATGGTTGCTGGTCGTGCCAGCGGTCGGAGCGCTGTTTCGGCACGGCACAGGCCATGAGCGCTGGATCGGTGCGATTATCGTGGCCGGTCTGGTAACACTGGTCTTCCCATGGAGCGGCAGCTATGGCTACCTGGCCCTGCTGGCCCCCTTCTTTGCCTATGCAGTAGGACGGCTCTGCCGAACAGAGCGGGCGGTGATGATCGGCGTGTTTGTACTGCTGGCTGCCCAGGTGTCCGCGCCCATTCATGATCTGAACGCCGAACGTCTGGCCCGCTACAACGTTCAAACTCTGGCCGAAGCCGATCTACTCACCTGGCAGATTCCGGAAGGCGTGACCATCCTGGGGGAGGATAAGTTCTGGTTCACCCTGCACCCTGGCCGTCGCTTCATCGGCTGGCACGGCCTGAACGCAGCTATGCGCATCTACCAGGTGAATTCACAGGAAGCGCTTGAGTTGCTGGGAATCGATATCGTGATCTGCCGGGAAGACCATCCCCGCTGCCCTGCAGCCGACAACATACACTTTGCGCCGCCGACGAATTTCACCATCACTGACGGCAATTACCTGGTGTACCGCCGCCGCTGATGGCCTGGCATCGCTAGGAGAGCACCTCGTACACGGTCACCGGCTGCTGACGCCCTTTGACCTGCATCACCCCCAGCGAACGCGCCCGGATGGTATCTCCCAGAGCGGTCAGCACGCGGTCAGTGATCAGAATCTGGCCCGGCGCGGCGTTCTCCTGCAGGCGCTTGGCTACGTTGACCGCGTCGCCGATGGCAGTGTAATTCATGGCGCGGGCGGCGCCAATGTTGCCGACCACGGCTTCCCCGGTATGCACACCAATGCCAAACGTCAGGCCAACCCGTCCCTGGCGGCTATTCCAGGCGGTCACGGCATCGCGCAGGGCAACCGCCGCATCCAGCGCCCGCCGGACATGATCCGCCTGCGGCTGCGGGGCGTTGAAAAAGGCCATCACACCATCGCCCAGGAACTTGTCCAGCGTCCCTTCGCGGGCCATGATAACATCCGTCGCGATCTGGAAATAGGTGTTCAGCAGTTCGACCACCTGCTCCGGCTGGGCACGCTCGCTGAAGGCGGTGTAACCGCGAATATCGGCAAACATAATCGAGATCGGCTGGCGCTGGCCACCCAGCTGCAATGCTTCCGGGCGCTCCAGCACGCGATCCACCACCGAGGGCGCGACATACCGCTCGAACATCTGGCGGATTTGCCGCTTTTCGCGTTCTTTTGCCGCCTGCAGCTGGCTGAAGTTACTGGCATTCTCGATGGCGATCGCGGCGTAGTCAGCCAGGGCGCTGAGCAACCCCTGATCATGTGAGGTGAAGACCCGTCCGCGCTCGCTAATACTGTTAACTCCCAGCGCGCCCAGTACCCGATCTTTGATGATCAGCGGGACCGCCAGCGCCACACAGGGGAAGGCCAGTCGCCTTACCCGCAACCGATCCTGTTCCTCAGGCGCCAGCGCCAGCGGACGTTCCATCTCCATCACCCGCTGCACCAGCGGGTCAACACCAACCACACACATAGGCTGAGCCTGCTCCTCGCCAGCCCGGCGCGCCGCCCGGCATACCAGCCCATCCCCTTCCCGTAGAAAGAGTGCCCCTTCCTCTGCTCCGGTCACGGTCACGGCAGCGTCCACCACCCGCGGGGCCAGCTGTTCCAGTTCAAGCTGGGCGGCCACATTCTTACCCATCCGGTAGAGCACGTTCAGTTCGCGCACGCGCTGCTGCAGTTCCCGGTTAGCCGCCAGTACGCGCTGCATCAGGGCCTCTTTCTCCTGGCGCAGACGGGTTTCGGTCAGGCTGCGTTCGATGGCCGCCAGCATCTCGTCAACTGTATAAGGCTTCTTGACATAATCCTTGACGCCCAGCCGGAAGACCTCAACGGCGATCTCCTCTGAGCCGTGGAAGGTCATCAGGATCACGGGGATGTTGGCCTGGGCTTCCGCCAGCGCTTTGAGGACGGCCACACCATCCATATAAGGCATTTGCAGGTCGAGCAGGATCAGGTCCGGGCGTTCGTTCAGGGCTTTGCTCAGTCCCTCGCGGCCATCACGGGCCACGCTGACCCGGTAGCCGTTAGGCTTCAGCACATAATCCACGACGAATTCACGGTTCTCCCGGCCATCATCCACGACCAGGACATGCTCACCGGCCACGCGATCCCTCTCTACTCGCTGTAATCATGCGGGGTCAGTATAGCCCACAACAGCGTCACTCACCATAGGCATGCAGAAATGCGCGCAGGCAAGACTTTCAGCGATTTAGCTGGCAAAGTGGCAAGCAAACGCCAGGCCCGGCAGGCTGCCAGGCACAGCATCCCTGTATCCAAGGCAACACAGTAGCCAGGGCGTTCACATACACCCTCAGCAGCGCCCCCGCCACGTAAGAATCGGAGTAAATCGGTAAATTGAGAATTGCCCTCTCCCTGCCGCACCTCTATAATCAAGAGCAGTGTAACGAAAAGCGCCGCTGGTAACACCAGCCCGGCGGTTGATGTGTTGGCTTACGCCACCTGACTCCAACAGCGATTGGCGTCCCGCTGCGCTGAGGGCGCCCCTGGAGAACCTGATGCCCCATAACGAGAATGTCCTGTGTCCGGTCTGCCACGTAGGCCGCTTGCGTCTGCATTCGGTCACCTATGCCCAGGTCTACTATGGCCTGCTGGTCAGCGTACCTAACACGCCAGCCTGGGTCTGTGACGTGTGCCACACGGTCGAGTACGATCGCCAGTCGGTACAACGGATCGAGGCGCTCATGGAACACGCCGGGCCGCCGCATCGGCGGGCCGATCGGCGGTCGGCGGAACGGGCCAGAACACGCCTCTACCCCACTGACTCCTGAGCTGCAGCTACCCGGCGCGCTCACCTGATCCCGGCCCGGCTGGCAGCGGTGAAAAGCGGCCATGCTGGTCGGGCCGGAGGAACGCCATCACCGAAGCCATGACACTCCACATCGCCGCAACATAAGTCTGATGAGACTGCACCATGACCGTTAATCTCTGGCACGGCCTGCCGCCCGGCCCCAAAGTCCCCGATATCGTGTATTGCATCGTGGAAATCCCCAAAGGCAGCCGCAATAAGTACGAATACAGCAAGACAGCCGGTGTGATCAAGCTGGACCGCGTGCTCTATAGCCCGCTGCATTACCCCAGCGATTACGGCCTGATCCCGCGCACCTTCTACCCGGATGGCGATCCGCTGGACATCATGGTCATGATCAACGAACCCACCTACCCCGGCTGTGTGATCGAGGCTCGGCCTATCGGCATGTTTCAGATGATCGACCGCAACATGCCTGACGACAAAATCCTGGCCGTCCCGGCGACTGATCCCATCTTCGACGATTATCACGATCTTGCCGACGTCCCCCGCCATTTTCTGGCGGAAGTCGCCCACTTCTTTGCCACGTACAAACAGCTTGAAACTGACGGCAACATCCAGCCGATTGGCTGGATCGGCGCTGCCGAGGCCAAAGAGCATATCCTGCAGGCCATCAGGCTGTACGAAGAGAAGTATCCACTGGCTGGCGTCTAGTGGTCGTTGTCACTATGCTTATAAGCGTGGGGATGCGAATGACGTTCCCTGCGCTTCTTTGGTTTGGACAGCCAGCCCCATGTGAACAGGTGCATGACAACGCCTCAACTGCTCCCTCCTGACCTGCTGGCTCTGGTCAATCGCGTCAGCCAGGAATTGAGCGTCACCCTGGAACCGGACATCTTGCTGGAAAAGATCGTCCACGCGATTCATACCCTGCTGGGCTACGAATGCGTCGCCCTGCTGCTGAGCGACCCCAGCGGGGAGCAGGCGCGTCTGGCAGCACAGGCCACAGACAATCCCACCCTGTACGTCGAGCCGTACACCTTGTCCGTCGCCCGTAGCATAGCCGGGCGGGCCATCCGGACCGGCGAGATACAGTTGGCGCCTGATGTGCAGGAAAGCAGCGATTTCGTCCCCCCGCCTGACGCGGTGTCCTGTCTGGCTGTTCCGCTACGTGGCGGGGAAAGCATCCTCGGCGCTGTGGTACTGGTCAGCACACAGGCCAACCGTTTCACGCCCACCGATGAACTGGTGATGCAGACACTGGCCGTCCAGGTAACTATTGCTCTGGAAAACGCCCGGCTGTTCCGCCAGGCGCGGCGGCAGGCCGCCGATCAACGCACCCTGCGCGAAGCGACGATGGACTTCAGCCGCGCTATGGCTATTGACGATCTCCTCCGCCGGATCACACAGGCGGTCAGCCAGGCCCTCGCACCGCGCCTGACCGCCGTCACGTTGCGCCACCAGGATGGCCGCTTCCTGCAGGCGGTCCATCCACCAGCGGAGGAGGGGATACCCTGCGCTGTGACGCGCCTGAGTCATCCCGAAGACTATCCAGCGCTGGCGGCCTGGCTGCGCCGTGCGGAGCCGCTGATCCTGCAGCCGGGGCGTATCCCGGAGGCGCTGGCCGAGGATATGCAGCGCCTGTTACCGGATCTCGCCGGCAGCCATCTGCTGGTGCCCATCTTCCAGCGCCGGATCGTCATCGGGATTATCGAACTTGTCTTTGACGATCCCGCCTATACGCCCGACCAGCAGGACCTTTCCCTGCTCGAAGGCCTGGCTCAGCAGGCGGGCATCGCCGCGGAGAACGTCACCCTGATTGAAACCCTTGAGCGGCACGCCGCCGAGTTGAGCGAAGCCAACCGCCTCAAGAGCGAGTTCCTGGCCAATATCAGCCATGAGCTACGTACCCCGATGAACGCTATCATTGGCTTCTCCGAGGCATTACTGAGCGGACTTTACGGGGAATTGAACGCTACGGCTGCCGACCGGGTGGAGCGGATTCTGCGCAACGGGCGCGGGTTGCTGGCCCTCATCGACGACCTGCTGGATCTGTCCAGGATCGACACCGGCAAGCTGCAACTGGCGCCTGAGCCGCTGGCGCTGGGGGAAACGATCAGGCTGGCTGTGGAGGCAGTAGAAACGCAACTTGCCAGCAAGGGGTTGAGCATCGAAGTCAGTGTGCCCGCTGACCTACCCTCTGTCGAAGCGGACCCAATCCGCCTGCGCCAGGTACTGAACAACCTGCTGGACAACGCCATCAAATTCACCCATTACGGCGGGATCACTATCCGCGCCGGGGTCGAAGAGGGCGCTGCCCCGGCCAGAGTCTGGTGCAGCGTGACCGACACAGGAATCGGGATAGCGCCGGAGAATCAGATGATTATCTTCGACGAATTCCGCCAGGTTGACGGCACCTCGACCCGCCAGTATGAGGGCACCGGGCTGGGATTGGCGATCACCAAAAGACTGTTAAGCCTGATGAACGGTCGCATTGCGGTGGAAAGCAACCTTGGCCAGGGCAGCACCTTCACCTTCTGGCTGCCAGTTGCCCGGTCGGGGGCCGTCTGAGTCCTGCAGCATCCAGAGCAAGAGGGGCCTATGAACCAGGTCATCCTTGAGGACTTCATCACTATCACCGCCAGCATCCTGAGTCTGAGCGTCGCCATCGGCCTGATGCTTGGCATGGTGCTCCAGCCACACCGGGAATCTGCCAATGGCTGGTTCGCCCTCTTTCTGAGCAGCCTGGCGCTGTGGGGTGGCGCCGCATTGCTGCTGACGTTGCCCGGTCTTGCTCACCAGCTGGACCTCACCACCATCTTCTATCTCTATCTGGTGGGTCTGGGCCTGATCCCAGTCACCTTCTATTTCGCTGCCGTGGCCTTCTGCGGGATCAGGACACTGCTCACGCGGGCGATCGCCCTGCTTACGCCTGTGCTCCTGGTGGTGTTCCTGATCCTGCTGTGGAACGATCGCCTGTTTATCCTGGAAGTCACCCCCAGCGCCGATTCGATCGCGTTCAGCGCACTCGTGGATTCGGTGCACATCACGCCAGTTGGGACTGTGGCGATTGTGCTGAGCGCAGGCTATCTGCTGCTGGCTCTGGCCCTGATCTGGCGACGCCGGGGAGAGCGGAGTCGCCTGCTGCGCATCCCGGCATTGCTGCTGAGCATCGGCAGCCTGGGTAATCTGGTCGGTCCGCTCAGCCGCACACCCTTTGACGCCATCCTGACCACGCTGGCTGCCGGCTTGATCGGCTACGTCCTGATCCGCGTACAGGTCTTTGACTCGCTGACCACGATGAACCGCCAGCTTACCGACGCGAATCAGGAACTGCGCTCCCTGATCAAAGACCTGGCCGCCGAGAAAGAACGGGCTGACGCCCTCAACGCGGAATTGCGCACAGTCAGCCAGTATAAGTCGGAATTCCTGGCCACGATGAGCCACGAACTGCGCACGCCATTGAACTCCATCGTCGGCTACAGCGAACTATTGCTGCAGGGTCTCTACGGAGATCTCAACGAGCGCCAGAGCGACCGGCTGGAAAAGATCCTGCGCAATGGACAGGCGTTGCTGGCGCTGATCAACAACATCCTTGATCTGAGCAAGATCGAAGCCGGCCGGATGGATTTCACCTTTCAGCAGGTGGCGCTTTCCGACACGGTAGAAAGTGTGGCTCCTGAGTTCACCTCTGCCGCCGCAGCAAAAGGTCTGCAGCTGGAGATCCACGTGGCGCCTGATCTGTATGCCGTTTACGGGGACGCCCAGCGCATCCAGCAGATCCTCCATAACCTGCTCAGCAACGCGGTCAAATTCACCCCGCAGGGCAGCGTCCGCCTGGAAGTTTTCAACGCTCAGGTCAAGAACGGCTACAGTCGGGCGCTGACGCTGCCCGCACCGGGCTGGCTCAAAGACGGCAACTGGGTAATCATCCGGGTTACCGATACTGGTATCGGCATCGCCCCGGAAGATCATGACCGCATCTTCGACGAATTCCGCCAGCTGGACAGCTCCGCCACCCGTGAATTCGGGGGCACAGGGCTGGGCCTGGCCATCACCAAGAAGCTTGTTGCTCTCCACAGCGGCGCGATCTGGCTGACCAGTGCGCCAGGCCAGGGCAGCACCTTCTACGTAGCTTTGCCCGCCAGTAGCCGCGCCATCAGCGAGACCAGACCGCAACCTGAGGCCGGTCTATCACGAGAACAACCACACATCCTGGTCATCGACGACAACCAGGAGGCACTGGACATCCTGACCGCTTTCCTCACCGAAGCCGGTTACCGCGTCACTCAGGCCGGTGATGGCGCGACAGGGCTGGAACTGGCCCGGCAGTTGCAGCCGGACGTGATCACCACCGACCTGATGATGCCCGGCATCACCGGCTGGGAATTAATCGAACAACTCAAGTCTGATCCGGTCACCGCGACCATCCCGATTGTCACGGTCAGTATCGTCGACAGCCAGCCGCTGGGTCTGTGGCCGGCCGTCGACGCCCACATCAGCAAGCCTATCCAGCGCGAGGCGCTGCTGGAAGCGATCGCCCGCATGTTGACCGGCCAGCCGGGTGACCGGCCCATCCTGATCGTGGACGATGATCCTTCGGCCCGGCAACTGGTCGCCGATGTACTCAGTTCAGCCGGTCACGCCAGCGTAGCGGTTGACAGCGGCCAGGCGGCCATGGACTGGCTGGCCCACAACCGGGCCAGTGCAGTTGTGCTCGACCTGCTGATGCCGGATATCAACGGCTTCCAGGTGTTGGAGCACATTCGCCAGCAGGAATACCTGGCTGACCTGCCGGTGCTCGTGGTCACCGCCAAGACTCTGTCCGCCCAGGAACGAATCTTCCTGCAGCAACACCTGGCAACGCTGGTTCGCAAGCAAGGGCTGCAGCGCAGCGATCTGCTGGCCCTGATCGAGCAGACGCTCGGCGGAGCATCTGACGACAGGCCAGCGGGCACGATACAATAACAGTACACGGTGCAGCTTGCGGGCTGCCCGCCGTACAATAATGGTGTTGAGGTAATGGTTGGTTGCGGGGATTACAACCCGACCGGGCGTAAGATGACCGTGATTCGGTCAAGGAGCGAGCCTGTATGGGCAGTCGCCGTGTCCTGATCGTTGAGGACAATTCCGATAGCCGCACCCTGCTCACCGATATTCTCTCCACGCTGGATTGCACCGTCCTGGCTGCCAGGGACGGCGCTCAGGGCCTCGCCATCGCTGCCAGCGAGAAGCCAGACCTGATCCTGATGGACCTCTCTCTGCCGCAAATGGATGGCTGGACGGCGACCAGCCACATCAAAGCGGATGAACGTCTGCGGCACATCCCGATCATCGCGCTGACTGCCCACGCCATGGTCGGGGACCGGGAGAAGGCCCTGGCCGCCGGATGTGATGATTACATCTCCAAGCCCATCGACCTGCGTGAACTACAGCAAAAACTGGCCAAGTATCTTGGCCAGCCCTGAAACCCGGTCGCTGGCGCTGTAACATGGGTGGCTGCTACCCGGTAGTTGTTAGCGCAGGGCGCCGGAAATCAACCTTGACCGGGCCTGACCGGCATGGTACACTAACGCCCGTCAACGCCCCCATCGTCTAGAGGCCCAGGACGTGGCCCTTTCAAGGCTAAGACAGGAGTTCGAATCTCCTTGGGGGCACAGAGCAACCATGCCCGTGCAGTTCGCGGGCATGGTTTTTTGTTGTCCGGCTGTTGCACACCCTGACGCAATGCTAGGCCATTCCTGAAGGATCATCCTCCAGCCCTTTCAGCGGGAACTGCCGGGGCTTAAGCTCCCTCTTCTTACCCCTTCAACCCAGTAAGCTGGATACCCTCAATGAAATAACGCTGCGCCAGGAAGAAGATCACCAGCATCGGTGTCATACTCAGCACTGAGGCCGCAATCAGCCGGTCATAGTAAACCGCCCCGTACTCGTCCTTAAAGAAGTTAAGGCCCACCGAGACCGGAAATAGACTCGGCGTGCTGAGGAAGATAAACGGCTCCAGGAAGCTGTTCCAGGTCCACCAGAAGGTGAAGATCACGACCGTTGCGATCGCCGGCTTGCTCAGCGGCACCACCACGCGCAGGATAACCTGAGCCACACTCGCCCCATCAATGACCGCTGCCTCTTCCAGTTCGCGCGGGATCGTCGTGAAGAACTGGCGCAGCATGAAGATCAGGAAGGCATTGCCAAAGAAACTACGGACAAACAGCGGCCACCACGAGTCAATCATCCCCAGCCAGCGGAAAATCTCATAGACCGGGATCAGGGTTACCGGGAATGGCAGCATCATCGTGCCCAGCAACACCAAGAACAGGATGTTCTTGCCCGGCGCACGAAGCCGCGCAAAGGCATAGGCCACAACCACGCACGAAAGCACATGACCGGCGACATTCAACACTACCAGGATGAATGAGTTGAGGAAGAAGTTGGCGAAGTACGTCTCACCAATCTTGGTCTCCAGAACCTCCTCATAGGCCTTCAGACGCAGACTGGGATACATGGTGCGCTGCATCTTTTCCGGGGGGGCATCAAATGCCTCAGCGATCGATGCCCGGGGCACCACCAGCGACATCTGACGAGGGTCGCCTACCAGTGCTACTGATGAAATCTCCTCTCCCTCTTCAAAGCCATCCTGAACACGGTAAGGGATACGTCCGTAGGTATCGCCACGGGCGGTAGTCAGTCCGCCAGCCTGGGCCAGGCGAAGCGTGGTCGCTCGCTCCACCGGTATCACCAGGCTGCGGGCTGTCCCGCTGACCAGGATCACAACGCGCCCACTGGTACCATCTTCGCCGCTGTACGGTGCAACCTGCATGATCACACCGTTCACTGGCTCCAGCGTGCGCTCGCCCAGTTGGTCGCGCTCAGCAATGAAAGCATAGGCATCCAGCTCCTCCTCATTGATAACCGGCTGCCATTGCTCGCTGACGATCACCACATAATCGGTGGGATCATCCCTCAGCCGGGAGAGCGCAATTTCTGTCGCGCCAACGTCGGCGTAACCGGCGCTTTGCAGCGCTTCCGCGGGCACCAGAATCGCATCTTTCGCGACCTCCGGATCCGCCACCACACTCAACTCCGACTCTGGCCCAATCGGGATAAGTTGCAGCGTGGTGCCGTCCTCCAGGGTCACCTCGCGCCCACGGAAGTCCACACCCTCCACGGTAATGGTCGCCCGGCGGCCGGCGTTGACTTCGTCCAGCGGCAAGCGCGTCACCGCTGGCACCAGATCATCCACCTCAACCACCATCATGCTCTCGCCACTACCACGCGCCACCGCCACAACATCCCGCACTTCCCCATCAGTCGTCCACTGGCGAATGTTGGCTGTAATCCCGTTGCTCAGCGGCGCAGTAGCAGCTTCGCTCAACTGGGCCGCAGGGACTTCCTGCAGACCGTGCAGTTTCGATGCGTCAATGACCGTCGTGTAACGGCGCACCCCCACCTGGATGACCTTCCGCGTTCCACCTTCGACTTCAACCGTCCACAATGGCAGCATCCGGTTGGTGGTCCCGGCGCGAACCTCCTCCCAGTGCTGAGGTATCCAGATAATCGGGTTGGCAAAGATCTGCCACGCTGGTTTGAAGCTGGCCGTAATCATCCACAGCAGAGGCACAACCATGAAAAGTGAGCCAAGCGTCAGCAGGAGATAGCTGACCAGGTGACGCGGATTCAGCCGCCAGGCGATCTGGCGCGCCAGGTGCCGCACACTTACCGGAAGCAGGCGAGTAGCCCACGTGTAGCCCCCCATCCTACTTCACCTCCGTTTCGTAGAACACCCAGATTGCTGACGAGCGCACCACCAGCAATGTAATTCCCATGATGATGATGAACAGCACCCATGCCAGCGCGGAAGCATAGCCCATCTGGATGAACTTGAAAGCGCGCTCGTAGAGATTGATCATGTAGAAGTAGGTTGCTTTATTGGGGCCACCCTGCGTCATCACCCAGCCCACATCAAAGACCTGCAACGCGCCGATGATGGCCAGCACCACATTGAAGAACACCGTTGGGCTGAGCATCGGCAGCGTCACATAACGGAAACGCGCCCATGCCCCGCCGCCGTCAATTTCTACCGCTTCATAAAGCACCCTTGGAATGCCCTTCAGGCCAGCCAGGTAGATCACCACCTGACCACCGATAGTCCACCAGCTCATGATGATCAGCGCCGGGAGCGCCCATTGCTCGCTCAGCAACCAGTTGGGGCCTTGAATCCCGAAGAATGCTAGGAAACTGTTGAGGATGCCGCCATCGGGCCGAAAAACATACAACCACAGAATAGCAACCGCAATGCTGCTCAGCACCGAGGGCACGAAGAAGATCGTCCGCCAGATGTTGATCGCGCGCAGATTCTGGGACAGTAGCATGGCCACACCCAGCGCGATCAGGTTCCCGGTTGGTACACTGAACAAGGCATAAGTGAAGGTGACGCGCAGCGACTGCCAGAAATCAGGATCGTTGACCAGTCGCTCCAGATTGCGTATGCCGGTCCAGACAGGCGGCGAGAGCAGGTCGTAGCTGGTAAATGACAGATACAGTGAGCGTAGCATCGGATAAGCCAGGAAAATCACGAAGCCCAACAACCAGGGCAATACCAGGATGTAGAAGGTCAGCGCTTCCCGCCGGGCCATCGGCGATCCCAGATCAAAACGCTTGCGCCGTTGACTGACCATCATCCCCTCCCAGGGCCACAACCCACGCCAGAACAAGGGGGCAGGTTCCTGCCTGCCCCCTACCTTACATGTCCGGGCAGTCAATAACTTACGACTGGCCGGCCTCTTCCAGTGACTCAATCAGGCAGGCATCCGCAGCTGCCGCCAGGGCATCCAGCTCAGCCTGAATATCCAGCGCATCGCCACCATCGGCCAGCAGGCGCTTCATCAGATCGCCCGCCGGGGTCGCTACGCAGGGGCCATAGAAAGCATTGCGCTGATCATCGAGTGGCTTGAGATGCTGAGCTTCCTCGATGAAGACTCCCCAGTACGGGTCATCGATCCGCTGCATCTCTTCAGAAACGGCAGGACTGGCGCTAAGAGCCTTGAGAGCAAACACCCGCTGGCCCGGCTCCGTCGTCAGCCACTTAAGAACTTCCCAGGCCTCATCCGGATGTTCCGACTGGGCGGTGATACCCCAGCCCAGCCACATCACAGCGCTGCCGCGTCCCGCTGGACCGGCTGGCAGCGGCACAACCGCCCATTCCAGATTGGGTGTTGCATTGAGCACATCCTGCCACCACGGCCCATGGAAGGTCAGACCAATGGCGATCTTGCCGTCCTGGAACATCTGCAGCCGTCCGCCCTCAGTGGCGCCAATGACCGTGCCTGAAGGAGCGACATGATGGACAAAAACCAGATCGCGGTAGAACGACAACGCATCAACCGCGGCCTCGCTGTTCAGGTAGCCAACGGTCGTGGTGCCGTCCTCACTGATCGTGTGGGTGCCCCAGGCCAGCATATAGCTCTGGAAAGCGCGCCACCAGCCATCATTGACGATGTCAATGCCCCACTGGACAACGTTGTTCGGGTCAAAGTCCGGGCTGGCAGCGTTGTTGCCGTTGGCATCCAGGGTCAGCTCCAGCGCGATGTCCAGCACGTCATCCCATGTCCAGCCTGCCTGCGGGTAAGGAATGCCCGCTGCATCGAACAGGGCGGTGTTGATGTAGAAGGCGCTGATGCTGTAGTCCTTGGGCAGGCCCAGCAACTTGTCGCCATAGAAGCCCTGCTCATAGACTGCAGGGAAGAACTCCTCTTCCACATTCAGGCCGTTCTCGCCCTCAATGTAGGGCAGCAGATCGATGTACGCGCCGTCCTCCGAGGAAAGCACATACAGCGCTCCCCATTCCGGCGGGATGGCCATCAGATCGGGGGCGTCGCCGGTGGCCAGCCAGGTCAGGCGGCGCGTGTTCTGGTCATCGCCGATGTTGGGCACCAGTTCAACCTTGATGCAGGGATACTCTTCCTCAAAAGCGTCCACCACCTGGTGCATGTATTCCACGCGGTCACCGGATGACCAGTCATCCACGCGGATGGTCACGACTTCCTCGCATCCCCCCTGCGCTCCTGCAGAAAAGCCAGGCAGCGCCAGAACGAGGGCCAGCATAATAAGTAGCATTTTGCGGGACATTCTGCTTCTCCTCTCCCTTAAATGAACCTTCTCAAACACCATGTCGAACCCGATGCAGCAAACAGTTCGTTGGGCTTGTCACCTCCTTAATTGGACCAGACTGTGGTCACGATCGGGCATACGAGCCATGAACACGACATGGAGCCAACAAACGGGCTTTACGTACAAAGACGGAGAAAAGAATCTATGCTTTTAGCGTAAGTGAAATGAGGGGAGACTGTCAAGGAAGCGCCGCGGCGCCCCGATGGCCGATGGGATCAGAAGCAGGGCCGGTGGAATCAAAAACGCCGCCACCCGGTGCGGATGGCGGCGCTGCGGTGTTCAGCCGTATTACAGGCGGGTCACCTGGGAGGCCTGGAGGCCCTTGGGGCCTTGCGTGATGGTGAATTCAACGCGGTCGCCCTCTTCGAGGTTGCGGAAGCCCTGCCCGACAATCGCCGAGTAGTGGACGAAGACGTCCGGGCCGCTGTTCGCCTGCTCGATGAAGCCGAAGCCCTTGGTGCCGTTGAACCACTTCACTGTACCCTGTACACGTTCAGTCATTTTGATGTTCCTCACTTGGATTCATGACCGGATAGATTTGATAGGCCAACACGCAAAATGACTGTCCCGCCCAACAAAAAACGCCCCGGTACGAGGCGTTCGGTCTTGCGTTTCTGCAATCAACTTCTGCCTGTGTCCTACAGGGCCTTACTCTACTCCTGTTCTATAACCGTGTCAAGGGCGACTTTTCTAAAAGCGCTTTTTGCCCCCTTTCCTCATCCAGCTCTCATATATATCTTCAAGGATGTTGATATATACTGGACATAACCTTTACAATATGATACAATTGAGACACTTTATGGGCAGTAACAACAACTGTGAATAAGCACTATGAGAAACCTGGGCAAAATCCCCGTCATCCTGGCTTTGGCCATCCTGGCTATCCTCCTGATCGCCCCGTACCTGATCCCCCTGCCCGGCGGAACAGACCCGGTTGCCCTGGCTGATCCCGGGGGCAGTTTTGTGACTGTCAACGGTGTGCGCGTCTACATCCTGCAGGATGGCCCCGCCGATGGGCCTGCCGTCCTCCTGCTACATGGACTGGGCGGCTCGACGTTCTCCTGGCGGGAAAACATCGTGGCGCTGGCGGCAGCGGGCTATCGCGTCATCGCCTTCGATCGGCCCGGCTTTGGCCTTTCTGACAAACCTCTTGACCTGGACTACGCCCAACCCGCTCAGGCCGATTTTGCCATTGCGCTGATGGATGTGCTGGGCATTGAGCGAGCCGTCCTGATCGGTCACAGCGCCGGCGGCAATGTGATCGCCCACATGGCCATCCGCCATCCAGCGCGGGTTAGCGGGCTGGTCATCGTCGATGGCGCGATCGTCGGCGGGACGGGTGGCCCGGCTTTTCTCAGCGCCCTGATCCACTTTCCCCCGCTGACACGCTGGATTCAGGTGCTGGCCCCGGCGGTGGTCACGCCGGAGCGCTTCAACGGCTTGCTGGCTTCTGCCTACGGCCCCGCTTTCACTGTGACCGAGGAGATCAGTGCCGGTTACGGGCGGGTCCTGCAAACGGAAGGATGGCAAAATGGATTTGTCGGCCTGGTGCGCGACGCCGGACGCAACCAACTCGACCTCAATGCGGTAGCGAGAATCAGCACGCCGACGCTGATCGTCTGGGGGGAGGCCGATACATGGGTACCAGTCAGCGATGGCGAAACGCTGCGGGACCTGATCCCCGGCGCGGCGTGGATCGCCTATCCCGGCGTTGGCCACCTGCCAATGGAAGAGGCTCCTGAAGCCTTCAACCGCGATGTGATCGCTTTTCTGGAGAACCTGCCACGCTAGGGCCAGCGAGTTTGGCGGGGCTTCCAGCCAGCGCTCCCTCAACGTAGCGCCCCGGCCCCGCCATAAGCGGCCAAAGCCCTTTGCCGCGCGCGGCCATGATCGATAATCGGCGCCGGGTAATCCCGCCCGATCACGCAGCCAGCCGCCCGTTGCTCAGTTTCAGACATCCGCCACGGCTCATGGATAACCGCGGCAGGGACCCGCGCCAGTTCCGGCACCCAGCGCCGCACGTATTCCCCCTGCGGATCGAACTTTTGGCCCTGGCTAACCGGGTTGAAGATGCGAAAGTACGGCGCGGCATCTGTGCCTGTCCCCGCCGTCCACTGCCAACCGCCGTTATTGGCCGCCGGATCGCCGTCGATCAGGTGAGCCATGAAGTGCTGTTCGCCCCAGCGCCAGTCGATCAGCAGGTCTTTGGTCAGGAAGGACGCCACAACCATCCGCGCCCGGTTGTGCATCCAGCCCGTCGCCAGCAACTGGCGCATAGCGGC
The DNA here is from genome assembly GCA_013178165.1 of Anaerolineae bacterium. Lineage (NCBI taxonomy): Bacteria > Bacillati > Chloroflexota > Anaerolineae > Anaerolineae bacterium. The sequence continues at coordinate 363,072 of JABLXG010000004.1, read as the reverse complement.
GTCTACTACCGGATAGCCCGTCCGTCCTTCCCGCCAGGCGTCAAAGGCAGCCTCTTCATTCCGCCACGCGATCGCCCTCAGAGACTCCCGGAAGCTTATCTCCCGCACAAAGGGGAACTGCGCCAGAATGTGCACATAGAATTCCCGCCAGATCAGCTCATTCAGCCAGGTTTCGGCACTCTCCCGCGCGGCGCTATCCGGCGCAGCGGCGATCACCTCCCCGGCGCGGACAGCAGCCTGCCGCGCGGAAAGCATCCCAAAGCGCAGGTAAGGCGACAGGCCAGAAGTACCGTCCAGATCAAGGCGGTTGCGGTCATCCCGGTAGCAGTAGACCGGCGCAGCTTCTCCACCAGTGAACGCCTCCAACCGTCGGCGGGCTTCGTCCGCCCCCGGCGGGAATATCACGCCGGTGGGCTGCCCCGGCATATCGGGTAACGGTTCACCGATCACAGCGGGCGGTGTCGGGATATGCGCGGGTGCAGGCAGCAGATCAGAATGGCCGGGCAGGCCGATCGCTTTCCAGGTCCGGCTGAACGGGGTGAATACGGTATAGGGCCTTCCATCACTTTTGAGCACCGCGCCGGGTGGGTGAACGGTCAGACCCTCGACCAGCGTCAGCGGCAGGACCGCGGCAACACGGGCATCCCGTGCCAGCGCGTAAGGCGAGTAATCGGCCTCGGCGACAATCTCTCCCGCGCCCGCTTCCTCCGCCAGCACCGCCAGAATAGCCTCCGGACGTCCCCGGCGGACGATCAGGCGGCTGCCCCGCGCCCGCAGATCGGCATCCAGAGCGCGCAGCCCGCCCAGCAGAAAGGCCAGCCGTTTCTCCCCGCTATACGGCGAAGCCAGCAGAGCGGGGTCCAGTACAAAGACCGGCAGCACCGCCCGCCCCCGCGCCAGCGCCAGCGTCAGCGCGGTATTATCTTCCAGGCGCAGGTCGCGCCGGATCCACCAGATCGCGGCGGTCATGACGATTCCCTTCTGCCCGGCGCTCTGCTTCAGGCAGCAGGGGCGCCATCTTTGCCCCCTTCAGCCTGACGGTCGCTGGTGGCCTGATCCAGTTCAGCAATGGCCTCACGGATGATCGTGGCGCTCCGGCGAAGCAGCTCGCATTCCTCTTCATCCAACACCGGTGGGAAAGTCGCCATCACCCCACTCCCGCCTACCAGATGCGGCAGGGACACCGTCACATCCCTGACACCGACGACCTCCGGCACAGGGCTGCACACGGTCATAATTGAACGGCGATTTCCCAGGATGACATCCACAATCTCGGCCAGGGCCGCCCCGATCCCGTAATAGGTTGCCCCCTTGCCCTCGATGATGCTGTAGGCAGCATCCCGCACGCGATGAGTGATCTCGTTGCGGATAGCTGCGTCCAGCACGATGCCCCGTTTGCGGTTGAAGTCATCCAGTGCCAGGCTGCCTACCCGCACCGACGACCAGGCGATCACTTCCGAATCGCCGTGTTCACCCAGTACGTACCCGTGAATATGGTGCGGATCAACGTCCAGATAACGCCCCAGCATAGCCTGGAAACGCCCAGTATCCAGCACCGTCCCGGAACCGATCACCCGGCTGGAGGGCACGCCGTGCGCCGCTGCGTAGCGCGCCGCCAGATGAGTCATCACATCCACCGGGTTAGTGGTAACCAGCAGGACGGCATTCGGTGCGTGGGTCAGGATGCGCGGGATGATCGAACGGAAGACCGCCGCGTTGCGCTCCAGAAGTTCCAGGCGTGTCTCGCCAGGTTTTTGATTCACCCCGGCGCAGATAACCACCACCTGGCTCCCGGCCAGGTCGGCATAGTCCCCGGCGTAGACATGCGTGGGATGAGTGAACGGCGTAGCGTGGGCGATATCATCCGCTTCCGCCTTGGCGCGAGCCGTGTTCAGATCGATCAGGACAATCTCGCGGGCCACGCCCTGCACGACCATGGCGTAGGCCGCTGTCGCCCCAACAAAACCACTGCCAACAATCCCGACTTTCATCGCCCTCCCCTCCTTCGACAAGAATGCTTACCCGAAAGACACCGGCCCAGGCAGCCGATCGGTCTCCACCACCCGCTCCCCTTCGCGCAGGAGCATCCGCGCCACGCGCAGCCCACCCAGCGCCACCGCCGCCGTCGACTGCCCCGGAAAGATACTATCGCCGACCATCCACAGCGCCGGTGCCAGGCGTGGCCCCCACGCCCGGAATAAGTTGACCTGCGGGAAGCCGCCCACCCACCCCCAGGCACGCCGGGTGAACCGCTCAAAAGTCATCGGCGTGCCCGGCAGGACCAGGTCTGCCGCCTCCCGGATTCCCGGAAGGACACGCCCAGCGGCTTCCAGCAGACGCCCAACATACGCCTCCTTGCGGGCCTCGTAGGCTTCCCGGTCGGTCTCGTACAGCCGCCACCAGTCGGCCAGGCGTGTGTGGGTGCTGATCGTCAGAGCGCGGCGGCCCGCGGGTGCGCGCCCTTCATCCCAGGCCGGGCTGAGCGAAAGAAAGGCCGTGTTGCCCTCGCCCAGTGGTTCACGCAGGATCACCTGATGGTGGAGCGGCAGATCGACAGGCACCACCGCACCATCCAGCCCGGCGTAGACAACAAACGCGCCCCAGCCGTCACGCGGTTGCGGCGGCAAGCGCCGCAGCCGATCAGGCAGATGGCTATCATCCTCACCAGCCAGTAGCGCCCTGATGTTCCATGGCGTCAGGTTGGCGATCACCACCTCAGCCGGGAAGGACTCGCCCCGCTTTGTCTCCACCGCGATCGGGCGGCCCTTTGCGCGGACGATGCGGGTCGCTTCTTGGCGGTAGAGCACCTGTCCGCCGTTGCGCCGGACGGCGGCAGCCAGCTCCTCAGCAATGCGCCCGATGCCGCCTTCCAGATGCACTACTCCCCGGCGCGGCAAATCCAGGGCCGACGCACCATAGAGGGCGTTTGCTGTGGCGCTGGTCGCCTGGGCGGAGATCAACAACTGGGCGTCGACAAACAGCCGCAACCGTTCCGGTGCGTCGCGCAAATGGGCCGCCACCGACCGAAACGCATCAGCCAGCAGCGCCGGGCGCAGGTGGGCGCGCAGATCAGCACCCAACCAGCTCAGGCCGTGCCCGATCAGATCAAACGCCTCGACGGGCATCTGGGGCGGCCAGGGGGGAAGGCGCAGAGCCAGCGCCCACAGGGCGTCAGCGGTGTGCTCCTGCCAATTCCAGAAGGCATCACCTGCCGGGCCGAAAACCTCCCGGTAAGCCGCGCGCTGTGTGCCATCAGTCGGGCGAGGCACGGCAGCGCCATCCGGCAGGTGAACCACCATCGCCGGGCTGTAGCTGCGGGCCGGCCAGGCAGGAATCCCCGCTGCTTGGGCCACCATATCCATCGGCCCGCCAGGGTAAAAGCCTCCGGCCAGCGTCGCGCCGGCCTCAAAGCGGTAGCCTTTGTGGAAGAAGGTCGCGGCGCACCCGCCCGGATCAACGTGCGCTTCCAGTACCGTCACATCCAGCCCGGCGCGGGTCAGCACAGCGGCAGCCGTTAAACCGCCAACCCCCGCCCCAATGATCACAATACGGCGCATAGCTCACCTTACTGCCCATGCCAGCGCGGCCCCTCGTCAGGTGTTAACGGCGTCTCCCCAGTAACCGCCGTGTCTTCCAGCCCCGAAAGGCAAAGAGGAGGGGCAACCCCAGCCACATCACCACCGACACCAGCCGTCCGTAGAGGCTCCTGCCGAAGGTGGCCTCGATATCGTCGCGCACTTCCGTCAACCCATCACCAACCGGGACAAATGTATGGGTGTGCACCCAGCTACCGAACGGCCCGCGCACCTGGCGATCGACAAAGCTGTTCCCGGTGACCTGCTCGATCCGTGCCACCCAGCGGATGGGCAGCGGCCCGGCCCACATGGTGAAATCCATCTCATCGCCCTCGCCCAGGCGCGGGGGCGCACTGTGCAGGCGCATCACGATCGGCGGCGGCGTGATCGCACGCAGGACATCGGCCCGGCTGTGAAACTCAGCTACCGTCAGGACATCAGCCCGGACTCGAAAGCGGTGGGTGTATCTCATCCGATCAGGTCCTTCAGCGCGCTCTCCACCGTCGGGAAGTTGAAGGTGAAACCCATCTCCTGCAGCCGGGCCGGGATCACCCGCTGGCCTTCCAGCAGGACTGTCGCCGCCTCGCCGAAAGCCAGCTTGAAGGCGAAGGCAGGCAGCGGCAGGAACAACGGGCGGTGCATCGCTTTGCCCAGCGCCCTGCTGAATTCCGCGTTGGTAACCGGCTCAGGCGCACAGACATTAAAGACGCCCTTCGCTTCTTCCGTATCGATCAGAAAGCGGATTGCCCGCACCAGATCAGTGAGGTGAATCCAGGGGAACCATTGTCTGCCGCTGCCGATCGGCCCGCCGACGAAGAAACGGAAGGGGATCATCTGGCGTGGCAGGGGGCCGCCCCGCCGGCTGAGGGCAGGAGCAGTGCGCGTAATCACCCGGCGAACGCCCATCCGTTCCACCGCCTTGGTAGAGTCTTCCCAGGCGATGCAGACACTGGCCAGGAAATCCTTGCCAACCGGCGCGCTCTCCGTGATCTGGCGCTCGTCCTCGTGCGTGCCATAGTAGCCCACACCGGACATCTGGATCAGCACGCCGGGCTTGTTCTCAGCGGCGCGGATCGCCTCGGTCACGGCCCGCCCGGCGTTGACCCTGCTCTCCAGGATGCGGCGCTTGCGGCCCGGCGTCCAGCGTACATCCAGCAGGCCATTGCCGCCGATCGTCTCGCCAGCCAGGTTGATCACCGCCCCCGCGTCCTCAACCAGCTCACCCCAACCTTCGGCGGTGCGCCCATCCCAGTAGACTGCCCGCACGCCCGGAGGCAAATTAATCGCATTACCGGGACTGCGGCTCAACAGGATCACCTCATGCCCATCGGCGCTCAACGATCTGGCCAGTGCGCGGCCAATCAGGCCCGTCCCACCCGTGATAATCACCCGCATAGTCCCACCTCCTCTTTTGACAGCTTGCGTCTGCGCAATCCGCCTTATGCCCATTGTATGCAGAATCAGACCGGCTCACTGAATCAACAGCCAGAAACCGGGACCACAGCCCGGCTGGTCCGGCAACTACCCGGCTTACCTTCAGGTCGCCACATTCAGGATAACATTTTGTACAGATAATGTCAAGTTTTTGGCAATCTGATGTTCAATTATTCTTGACAGGTTGTCTAATATTCGCTACACTGAACACAAACAATTCAGTCTGGCCTACCAACGCCGCCAAAGGAACAGGACATGACCCAGCCAGCCCCAGGACATCCGTACTCCCAGCCTAGTGACGAGCCGCTCTACAACATCGGCGTGGTCTCGCGTATGACCGCCATCCCCGTTGCTACCCTGCGCGTCTGGGAGCGCCGCTACAACTTCCCGGAATCCTCGCGCACTACCGGCGGTCACCGCCTGTATTCCGAACGCGAGGTCATGCGCCTGCGCTGGGTCAAGGCGCGCATCGACGAAGGGATGCAGACCGGCCGCGCCATCGGCGCCCTGCGCCACCTGGAGCAGCAGGATCGTCTGCCGGAGCCGCCCTTCAGTGCGCTTGGCCGCCCGGCGCCGGCTACCGCCCCTGCCTTGCAGACCGAGATTGGCGCCACAGCCAGCGGTTCGCTGGAATCGTTCCGGTCGCGGCTGACCGAAGCTCTGCTGGCCCACAACCTGGACGCAGCCAGCCTGGCCCTGGCCGACGCGCTGGCCCTCTACGCTCTGGAACGAGTCGTGCTGGAGATGGTTGGGCCAGCGCTGGTCGCCATTGGACAGGCCTGGCACGACGGCCAGATCAACGTCGCCACCGAGCACCTGGCCTCCAACTTCCTGCGCAATCGGTTGTTACAGTGGATGACCAGCGGCCCGGCGCCGCAGCGCATCCCGCCGGTCGTCCTGGCCTGTGCGCCGGATGAATGGCACGAAAGCTCGCTGCTGATGTTCGGCGTGCTGCTACGCCGCCGCGGCTGGCCAGTAGCCTATCTGGGCCAGGCGCTGCCGCTGCCAGACCTGGCCAGCTTCGTCGCCGAAACCCGGCCCGATGTCATCATCCTGGTTGCCATGACCGCGGAAACCGCTGCCCGCTTGCTGGATTGGCCTCGCCACCTTCCGGAGGCACAGGCGCATGGCAAGCCGATCGTCGGCTTTGCCGGAGCAATCTTTGAACGGGACCCGGCCTGGCAACAGCGGATGCCCGGCATGTATCTGGGCGACACGCTGGAAGCTGGCGTCGAGACCCTGGATCACCTACTGCGCGGTCTGTACCACCTGCCAGCTTGAGACCTACCCGATCTGAAGCCGGAACAGTGGTCGCGCGGCAGGCGCAAACGGCCAGGGTATCGCTAGCACGATCAGCACAAGGGCCAGACCGAAGAACAGCGCCGCCTGTTTATACTTTGCCGCTGAGTCCGGAGCGCGACGGATTCGAGCGCGGCCTACATGCGCCAGCACAACTGCGATCACCATCAACAGGGCATGCTCCAGGGCAAAGAAGCGCTGTCCGGTTACGCCCATTGCTGCACCGAAGTCGGCAAAAATGGCCCGAATCAGCGGGCTGACAACATACAGCAGCAGTCCCAGCAGCAACTGGGTATCCAGCGCTGAGGTGAAGACCAGTCCCAGCCGGTCATCCAGCCGCGTCCACTGGCGTTTTCCCAGCCAGCCCCGTAACGCCACAGCAAAGGCCACCACGCCAGCAATCAGGACAACCCAGCGCACAATTGAGTGCAGGGACAACAGGAGTAGATACATCTAACTGCTCCTTCGGAAGAAGAAAAAGATGCACTTCCAGGCAAACACGCCCGATTGTAAACAACGGTATGGGAAGCTTCAACGGCATGGCGGCTTAGAAATCGATAAATTCGACCGGTCTGGTTGCCAAGCAGTCCGGCCTTACGGTAAACTTCAGTCATGGTTCCGGGCGCTACCCGGCGCAGGTACGGCTGGCCGGGGAAACCCCGCCAGGACCCGGACACAGCGGCATGGCCACTCATGAGCACTCCCCAACCGGGTTTGGCCTGGTTCTTTACCGGCGTTTGGCACAACGCCATTTTTGTGTGAACTGAGGAGCATTATGGCAGCACCAAAAAAGGACACCCTGATAGACTGGTACCGCCAGATGGTACTGATCCGGCGGTTCGAGGAGAAGTGCGCTGAACTCTATCAGCAGGGCAAGATCGGCGGTTTCCTTCACCTGTACATCGGCCAGGAAGCGACCGGGGTCGGCGTCGTCAGCGCCCTGCGCGACCATGACCATATCATTACTGCTTACCGCGATCATGGCATCGCCCTGGCCAAGGGCATGGAGCCAAGGCGCGTGATGGCCGAGATGCTCGGCAAGCGCACCGGCACCAGCGGCGGCAAGGGCGGCTCCATGCACCTGGCTGACCGCGAGAAGCGCTTCTGGGGTGGGCATGGCATCGTCGGCGGGCACCTGCCGCTGGCCGCCGGGATTGCCCTGAAGGCCCGCTACCTGGAGCAGGACGAGGTCGTGGTCGCCCTGATGGGCGACGGCGCAACCAACATCGGTTACTTCCACGAATCGCTCAACCTGAGCGCGGTGTGGGACCTGCCCGTCGTCTGGCTGATCGAGAACAACGGCTATGGCATGGGCACCGCTGTTGAACGCGCCTCCGGCCAACCGGAGCTGGTCAAGCGGGCCATCGCCTACGGCATGCGGGAAGGACCGCGCGTCGACGGCATGGATGTGCTGGCCGTCCATGAGGCCGTCAGCGAGGCCATCGCCTACGCTGCCAAACATGGCCCGATCCTGATGGAATCGCTGACCTACCGCTTTGAGGGCCACAGCATGGGCGATCCGCAGCGCTATCGTAGCAAGGATGAGGTTGCCCGCTACGCTGAAGGCGATCCCATCGGGCACTTCCGCACTTACCTGGACGGCAAGTTCAAGAACGTGCTCCCTGAGCTGGACGAGATCGAGCGCGAAGTCCAGGCCACGATCGCCGAAGCGGTAGAATTTGCTGAGAACAGCCCCGAGCCGACCTACGAAGACCTGGTCAGCTTTGTGTACGCATAAAGGTGAGTGAGCGGAATGACCGAGAAAATCATCACCATCCGTGAGGCGCTCAGCAGCGCCCTACGGGAAGAGATGCTGCGTGACGAGCGTGTCTTTATCATGGGCGAGGAAGTCGGCGTCTGGGGCGGCACTTATGCGGTGACCCGCGGCTTCCTGGACGAGTTTGGCGCCCGCCGCGTGCGCGATACACCCATCTCCGAGATGGTCATCGCCGGGGCTGCTGTTGGCGCGGCGATGGCTGGTCTGCGCCCGGTCGCCGAGATCATGACCATCAACTTCGCCTTTGTCGCCATGGACGCCATCGTCAACCACATGGCCAAGGTGCGTTACATGTTCAATGGCCAGTTCACTGTCCCCCTAGTTATCCGGACGACAACCGGCGGCGGCAAGCAACTCGCCGCCACCCACTCCCATGCGCCGGAGGTGATCTTCGCTCACTTCCCCGGCATGTATGTGGCTGTGCCGGGCACAGCCTACGACGCCAAAGGGATGCTCAAGGCCGCCATCCGTGATGACAACCCGGTACTATTTGTGGAGCATTCAACCATGCTCCAGCGCCGCAGCCCTGTCCCTGTGGACGACCCGGATTTCCTTCTGCCGATCGGCAAGAGCGACATCAAGCGCACTGGCAAAGATGTCACCATCGTGACTTACCAGAAGGGCTTGGAATGGTCGACGCAGGCGGCGGAGATGCTGGCCCAGGAAGGCATCGAAGCGGAGATCATCGACCTGCGCTGGTTGCGCCCCCTGGACCTGGAGCCGGTCTTTGAGAGTGTCAAAAAGACCAACCGGGCGGTCATTGTGGAAGAATCGCTGCCGATGTTCAATGTCGGCGCGGAAGTAGCGGCCCAGTTACAGGAGCAGGTCTTTGACTACCTGGATGCGCCGGTCAGGCGCGTCAGCGCCATGGATCAGCCGCTGCCCTACGCCGCTAACATCGAGCTGATGGCCCTGCCCGACGCGCAGAAAGTCGTCAAAGCTGTGAAAGAGGTGCTCTAATGGCCGAAACCATTCAGATGCCCAAGCTGGGCTTTGACATGGCAGAAGGTACGCTGGTGCGCTGGGTGAAGAAGGTCGGCGATCCGATCAACAAGGGTGATGTCATCGCTGAGATCGAGACGGACAAAGCCACCATCGAGATCGAAACCACCGCCTCCGGCACCATCCTCAAGCACCTGGTCAACGAAGGTGACGTTGTCCCGGTCGGCACGGATATCGCCCTGGTCGGCGAGCCTGGCGAAGCGACGGCAGGCGCCGCCCCTGCCGCCAGGCCAACCCCTGAAGTAGCGCCCGAACCTGCCCCGGCGGAAGCTCCTGCCGCGGCCCCGACTCAACCCGCTGTAGCGGTGCAGGTGAAAGCAGGCGACGGCCAACTGCCCGGCGGCGTCAAGGCCAGCCCGCTGGCCCGCCGCATCGCCAGGGATAAAGGTCTTGACCTCAGCCAGATTCCGGGCAGCGGCCCCGGCGGACGGATCGTCCGGCGTGATGTTGAAGGGTTCGCACCCGTGCAGGCTCCCGCTGCCCTGCCGAAGGCTGCTCCCGCACCGGTAACGGCGCCCGCAGTGGCGCCCGCAGCCGCGCCTTCCGCCGCCCCGGTCACACCGCCGCCATCTTTCGGCCCCCTGCCGGAAGGCCCCGATATCGAGGTCATCCCGACCAGCAAACTGCGCGGTCGCATTGGACGGCGCATGGTCGAAGCCAAGCAGCAGGTTCCACACTTCTATGTCACCACAGAGATGGACGTCGAGGCGCTGCTCAAGCTGCGCCAGCAGCTTAACGCCAGTCTGGAGGAAGGCGCAGCCAAGATCAGCGTCAACGACATGATCGTCAAAGCGACCGCCCTGACGCTGCGCAAGTTCCCCAACCTCAACAGCCACTTCTACGGCGACCGGATCGTCCGCCACAAGCGCATCCATATCGGTATTGCTGTTGCGCTGGAGGAGGGTCTGATCAACGTCGTCGCCCGCGACGCCGACCGAACCGCCCTGGGCACCATGGCCGCCCAGAACAAGGACATGGTCGCCCGTGCCCGCGATGGCAAGGTCAAACCAGAAGAGATCGAAGGCGCCACCTTCACCATCAGCAATCTGGGGCCGTATGACGTCGACCAGTTCATCGCCATCATTAACCCGCCGGAGGCCGGCATCCTGGCCATTGGTGCGGCCAAACAGGTGCCGGTCGTGCAGCCTGATGGAACGCTTGGCGTCAGCTGGCGCATGAAGGTCACCATTAGCGTTGATCATCGCATCAGCGACGGCGCAGAGGCGGCCCGTTTCCTGCAAGAAATGAAGAAGCTGATCGAGAATCCGATGAGCCTGCTGATCTAAGGCATTGACGTAGTCCGTTTATGCGCCGGGGAAATCCCCCCTTCCCCGGCGCTTTTCTTTCCCTTTTCAATCCGAATTGTCCCGCCAATTGCTTGACAGACCCCGCACAGGTGGCTATCATGTTTTCAACTGCATAGATCAGCGACTGTGAACCGGAAGAGTAAGCGCCACGCTCCTCCCAGAGAGCCAGGCTCCATGGGCTGCAAGGGCCGGCGTGCGAGCGAGCGCCGAATGGGCCGGGGAGTCGCGCGGGGGAGAATCCCGCGCCGGGTTAGCCGCCGTTATACGGCCAAGAGTGGGGGTCAATCGGGCGATTGATCCCAAGCGAGGTGGCACCGCGGGTTCGTCAGGCAGGCCCGTCCTCTTTACTGAGGATGGGCTTTTTGTTTCCGGTCACGCGTTGCACGGGGCCGGGCCACTGTCTGTACGGCACTCGTCCTCGTCATGGGTCGCCATGCCGGGCGAGTGCCGCTACTGTGCAAGGTCTCCGGCGCGGCCCACACGCCTAGCGCGTTTTTCGCCACACCGCTTCTGGACCGGAGGAGGAACCTCATGCCTGACAAGAAGCACGTCAAATACGTCCTGACCGAAGACCAGCTCCCGCGGGCATGGTACAACATTGTCCCCGACCTGCCCGTACCACCCGCCCCTGTCCTGCATCCTGCCACCCGCCAGCCGGTCGGCCCGGATGACCTGGCCCCGCTCTTCCCGATGGCGCTGATCCTGCAAGAAGTCAGCACCGAGCGTTACATCGAAATCCCGGAGCCAGTGCGGGACATTTATCGTCAGTGGCGGCCATCGCCGCTGTTCCGCGCCCGGCGGCTGGAACAGGCGCTGGATACCCCCGCCCGCATCTACTACAAGTACGAGGGCGCCAGCCCGGTTGGCAGCCACAAACCCAACACGGCCATTGCCCAGGCCTTCTATAACCGTGAGGAAGGCATCCGCAAGATCGCTACCGAAACCGGCGCGGGCCAGTGGGGATCATCGCTGGCGATGGCCGGGGCCATGTTCGGGATCGAGGTTGAGGTTTTCATGGTCAAGGTCAGCTACCATCAGAAGCCCTACCGCCGCAGTCTGATGGAAACCTTCGGCGCGAAAGTCCATGCCAGCCCCACGAACCTGACCGATGCCGGGCGCAAGATCCTGGCGGAAGACCCCGATAGCCCCGGCAGCCTGGGCATTGCCATCAGCGAGGCGGTAGAAGTCGCCGCCAAGAACCCCGACACCAAGTACAGTCTGGGCAGCGTACTCAATCATGTGCTGCTGCACCAGACGGTCGTCGGCGAGGAGGCCCTGCTACAGATGGCCCTGGCTGACGATTACCCGGACATCGTGATTGGTTGCGCCGGTGGCGGCAGCAACATGGCCGGGTTGCTCTTCCCGTTCATCCGGGAGCATCTGACCAACGGCCGCCGGGCGCGTTTCCTGGCTGTTGAGCCGATGGCCTGCCCCAGCATGACCAAGGGCGTCTACGCCTACGACTTCGGCGACACCGTGCAGATGACGCCACTGGTCAAGATGTACACTCTTGGCCATGGCTTTGTCCCGGCGGGCATCCACGCTGGTGGCCTGCGCTATCACGGCATGGCCCCGCTGGTCAGCCTGTTGCACGAACAGGGCATCATCGAGGCCGTCGCTTACCACCAGAACCCGGTCTTTGAGGCGGCGGTGACCTTCACCCGCGCCGAGGGCATCACGCCCGCCCCGGAGAGCGCTCATGCCGTCCGCGCCGCCATCGATCAGGCGCTGGAAGCGAAGGCTGAGGGCAAGGAGCGCGTGATTCTCTTCAACCTGAGCGGGCATGGCTTCTTCGACATGTCGTCCTACCAGGCCTATCTCAACGGCGAACTGGAAGACTATGAATACCCGGTTGAGGAAGTCCAGCGGGCGCAGGCCAGCCTGCCGCAGATCCCGGTAGCGACCATCGGCTGACAGCCGTCCAGCCGACGCTTCTCCCTCCCACCGCAGGCCCTGCCATTCCCGGCGGGGCCTGCACCATGATCCGCCCCAGACGGCGAATCAAAAGCGGCCCGCTGGACCAATCACGGCGCAGCGGGCCGCCGGGGTAAGCGGAGTCAGCTGACGCGGGCCTGCGCCTCCGGGACGGCGGAAGCCAGCGGGACGGTCAGGTGGAAGGTAGACCCCTGGCCCGGCTGGCTTTCCACCCAGATACGCCCGCCGTGCTGCTCCACAATGCCGCGCACGATGACCAGCCCCAGCCCGGTGCCCGGCTGTTCCATGGCCTGCGGGTTGGTGGTACGGAAGTACGGCGTGAAGAGCCGGGCCTGATCTTCCTGGCTGATGCCGATCCCGTTATCCTTGACGTAAATGTGCAGCACTTCCGGCGCGCCGGTAGAATCCCAGTGATTGCGGGATGGCGCGGCGTGAATCACAATCTCGCCACCGGCGGGCGTGTACTTGTTGGCGTTGGTAATCAGGTTGGTCAGAACCTGGATCATACGGTTCTGGTCGGCCCAGATCAAAGGGAGTGCGCTGGCCAGTTCCAGGCGAACGGTCTGTTGCTTACCATCGATCTGGTTCTGCAGGGGTCGCAACGTTTCCAGCACGACTTCCCGGAAATCGATGGCCGTTTTGTCCATCGACATCCGGTTGGTCTGCAGCTTGGTCACGTCATTGAGGTCGCTGACCAGCGTGTTCATGCGCTCAATATTGGAGCGGATCGTGCTCAGGAAGCGCTTCTGCTGTTCGTTCAGCGGTCCTACCACGCCGCCCAGCAACAGGTCAGCAAAGCCCTGGATGCTGGTCATGGGCGTCTTCAGTTCATGAGCCACAAAGCCCACGAATTCGCTGCGGGCTTCGTTGGCCTGCTCAAGCTGCGAGAGCAGGATAGCGTTGGCCAGGGCCGGGCTAGCGTGTTCGGCCAGACGGGAGATGAAGTCCAGGTGCAGCAGGCTGAAGGCGTTTTCCTCCACGCTCTCCAGCAGGATCAGGCCGCTCACCTGCCCCTCACTGAAGAGCGGCACCACCATCTGGCAACGCGCACCCGGCAGAATCGCCGTTCCCTCAGCATCCAGCAGGACATCCGAAACCACCTCCGGCTGGCCGGTGCGGGCCACCCGTTCCAGGCAGCCCCGCTCCAGCGGCCACAGACGGTCTCCAGCAAAAGTCTCCGGCGGGTAACCCTGGTGCACCATCACCCGCAGGCCATACGGCTCAGTCACCAGCATGCCCAGCGCGCCAGCGGTGGCGGCGCTTTCCCGCATCGCCCATTCCAGGGTGATGCCCATGACACGCTCCAGCTTGAGCGTTTCGTTCAACTCGCGGTCGATCCGCTGCATGGTGTCCAGTTCGTCCACGCGGGCCGCCAGCTGCTCGTCAGTCATCTGGAACAGGCGGGCGTTCTCAATGGCGATCGAAGCCTGCCCGGCGAACGCCACCAGCAACCGCCGATCGTCTTCCACAAACACGCCACCATCCCGCTTGTTGATCACCTCCAGCACACCGATCACGCCGCTGTTGCCGATCAGCGGCGCAGCCAGCACGGTCGAGGTGCGGAAATCCAGGTTGCGATCCACGCCGGAGAACCAGCGCGGGTCGCGGGTAGCGTCATTGACGATGATCGGCTCGCCGCGGTCGGCGACTGTGCCCACCAGCCCTGTCCCCGGTGGCAGGCGCGTCCCAACCAGCGACTGGGCCTGGCTGCCAATCACCACTTTGAATTCCAGCTCCTGGGTGTCGGGGACAACCATCAGCAGCGAGCCGGCCTCCGCCTCCAGAATCTCCACTGCGCTCTCGGTGATCAGTTCCAGCAGGCGTTCACTATCATGAAACACTGTTGCCAGTTCCCGGCTGATCTCATTAAGCGCCGTCAATTGCCGGGCACGCGTTTCCGTTTCCCGGAACAACCGCGCCTTGTCGATGGCGACCGCGGCCTGATCGGCCACCTGCCACAGAACACGCAGTTGTTCATCACTGTAAGTCAGGCCGGGGCCGCGACTGCCCACACTCATCACCCCCAGCGGCCCGGCTGGCCCGCTGAGCGGCACGCCGATCCAGGCCTTCAGATCCGTGTTGTCATATGGAGCGCTGTGTCCGCGCCGCTGCAGTTCTGCCCCGTAGTCCTCCAGGCGGATTGGCTGCCCACCACGGACAATCTCGCTGAGCAGATCGCGCCCCATCCGCCAGCGAATACCTTCGTATTCCGCCCGCCGCTGGCCCTCTTCCACCACGATCGCGTAGTACAGCTCGTCGGTATTGGGATCACGCAGGGCAATGACAAAGTGCGGTGCCCTGACCAGCAGGTTAATCTGGTTGTAGAGCTGCCATAGCAGCTGGTCAAAGTCCGTTGCATAGTTGGCCGCCTGAGCCACCTGCCCCAGCACATTCATCTCCCGCATGCGCTGTTCCAGGCTGGCCACCACCTGAACACGTTCTACTGCCAGCGCGGCCTGGTCGGCCAGCGACTGCAGGAAAGCCAGATCGTCAAAGGTGTAGCGCTCCCCGCTCCGGCGCGGCCCTACAGCCAGCAGACCGCTCAGGCGCTCGTGCCCCCGCAATGCGATCAGCACCGGCGCACCCAGCACGGCCAGCCGCGAGCGCTCACTGACCGCCTCCGCCGGCAGACCATCATCGGTGTCCAGGTACAGGGCTTCCTGGCGGGCTGCCAGAAAGCGCAACAACGGGCTGCCTAGGGCGAAGCGGATATCGGTCTCCGGGGAAGGTTCGCCATAAGCTACCAGCTGGGCCAGCGAATCATGGGGGAAGAACAGAAAGCTGTGGGTGGGCGCCAGCGTGGAGTCGATCTGGGCGCGGATCGCCGCCACAATCTCGCCCAGTGACGTTGCATGGGTCAGGTCCCGTCCCAGTTGCTCTACGCGCTCCCGGTAGCGGCGCCGGGTGCGGTAGTAAGCTTGCTCCACCTGTCGCTCCAGCATGTTGCGCAACGGGCCGAACGCCACCGCCGCCAGAAAGAGCGTCGCGGCAACGACCAGCGGATTGTTGACCTGCACTACAGAGCCGGTCAGCAGGGTCACGCCGGTCACCAGCAGGCCGTAGCCCAGCGTGATCAGCAGCGCCAGCGTACCATAGACGATGCTCTGGCTGATCAGGCGATCACCGCGTGCCGAAACATCCTGGGCCAGCGCGTAGAGCATCGCCGCAGGCGGAAGCAGCAGGAATGGCGTCAC
This sequence comes from Anaerolineae bacterium, assembly GCA_013178165.1. NCBI lineage: Bacteria > Bacillati > Chloroflexota > Anaerolineae > Anaerolineae bacterium. The sequence continues at coordinate 347,549 of JABLXG010000004.1, read as the reverse complement.
CAGCGCAATATGAAAACCCAGGCTTTGCCTGAAGAAGCTCAACCGCAGCCCGACACTGAGCGCCCATACCAGGACTGGAACCAGAGCCAGCAACAGGCTGAGCAACACCAGCGCGCTCTGGCTGCGCAGCGTCGGGGAGATGGCCCGCCGCATCCGCCACCATTGCGTCCCCGCCAAGCCGACTACACCAGCCACCGCCCAGCCAGCGCCGGTCGCCAGTCGCCCGCCCAGATCGCCCTCCGGCAAAGCGAACAGGACCAGCGCCACGACCAGCGTCGCCAGCACCGGGATGATCTGCACCGCTGGACGGCGGCGCACGATGGACAGCCGGGCCGGAAAATTCAGCGCCAGCCCCAGCAGCACTCCGCCAAGCAGGGTCAGCACCAGCGGTGTAACCTGCGGGCTAAGCTGGCGCGCCGTCTGCAGGTCAAAGACCCCGGCTGAAACAACCGCCAGTACCATGAGCATGAGTGCCACCAGACGGGCCGCCTCACGCCCCCATCCCCGTGCCACCACTACAGCAGCCGTGCCCAGGGCCGCCAGCCCCACCAGCCAGCTCAATCCGAACTGGACGACGAAATCAACCGCCGGGTACACCGTCAACGTCACGGCCACAGTGCAGCGGAGAACGCCGCTGTTGCCGGTGCAACCCGCCGGGATCGGCTCATCCATGGTAACCGGGCGTTCGAAGACCAGCGGAATGGCGTCGCCGGGCTGATGACCGGCCAGCGCAGCGCTCAAGCAGTCGCGAACGCTGCGGTGATCCGGCAGCAGGGTCTGATCCGCTATGGCTATGACCCGGTCGCCGATTCGCAGGCTGGCCGCTTCCGCCGGCGCAGGCACCTGGGCCAGCGAATAGGCCGGCGCGACTGTCCCGTCCGGGGCCAGCAACACACCCAGGTAGGGGCTACGCTGCCAGTTCACCGCCAGCACAGCGTAGACGATCAACAGCGCCGCCGTGCCAGCCAGCATCACCAGCGCCAGCGCACGACCGGCGGTGACTCTTACTCGTCGTCCTGTGATCGCTCCTGTCGTCTGCATCAGTGTGGACAAGCTCCGTCAACCCCTATCAATCATGCGCACCACAGCTCCGGATGGCAGGCCACCGGTCAATCCGGCCTCATTTTAGCACAGCCCCGCTGCGACCGGCTATCGGACCAGCCTTAACGTACGGGCAAGGCCGGTCAGCAACCCAGGCGGCAAACGCTATAGGAGAGGGCAGGGGAACCGCTGAGGGGTATCACCCTCGTCTCTCCACCAGCGGACGACCTCTTCCCCGCTATCTGCGCCTTGCGCTCACCGCCTGCATTGCCGCGCTACTGCGGGCGCAGTATTCTCAATAGAAATGCGACTCCGTGATAAAGTTGTTGTGGTTGCGAGACAAACAACCCAATCACAGGAGCCGCACGATGGACACTATAACACAGATTCAAGTGGCATGGGAATTGAAGAGAGTCGGGCACAGGGTGGATGAGATTGCTGAGCAGCTGGGGAAGCATCGGGCGACGATCTATCGCTGGCTCAAAGGCATTCGGATGCGGGGCATTCGGGGCTATGTGGCCTATTTCAAGCAGGCGAAGAAAGGACGCCGAGTCGCAAGACGCCGGGCTATGTGGTGCAGCGGGTATTGAGTATCCGGCGGGAGTATCGCGACTGCTGCGGGGAGAAGGTCGTGTACGTGCTGGCGCAGGAAGGCATTGACCTCAGCCGCAGCACGGTCTATCGCATTCTCAAGCGCCATCTGGTCTTACGCAAGCATCACCGCCAGCCCGAGGGTGCGCCGGTGCAGCGTGCCACCGGACCGCGCCAGGTGGTGCAGGTCGATACCGTCAACCTGGGGGAGGTGTACGCCTACACGGCGATTGACACCTTCACCCGCGAAGCGGCGATTGTCATGCGCCCCTCCTTACAGGCCGCCGATGGCCGGGTTGCCCTGGAGCAGTTGATGGCGGTATTCGGGCGCGTGTCCCTCCTGCAAACCGATGGCGGGTCAGAATTCAAAGCCGAGTGCGCTGAGGGCATGCATCGCTGGGCGGATCAGCATCGTATCGCGCGGGCTTACAAGAAGAACGAACAGGCTTTCATTGAAGCCTTCAACGGCACGCTGCGCCGTGAGGAGTTTGGCGCTCTCAAGTTCCGGGGCGATGAATTGGAGCTGGCCCAGCAGTATGCCGATGCTTTTCTCGACTACTATCACCACCGGCGCCCCCATCTCTCACTCGGCATGCTCACGCCCGCTCGTTTCGCTGAGTCGCATTTGCCTTGAGAGAATGCGGCGGGTTCCAAGCAGCCCTGAAACCCGCTATAATAGGTACGGATTGAATGCCAGGCTATCACCTGCAGGAAAGTACTGCCCCGGTGACCGGGAAAATGCTCTGGTTTTTGTATTTGTTGCGTGGTTCAGACCCGACTAGCGGGGCTACGGGTAGCCGCTTTTTTATTTGGTCATGACCGGGGGTGCAACTGCTATGCCCAGCCGCAAGATCCGCGTGCTGATCGCCAAGCCGGGCCTGGACGGCCACGATCGCGGGGCCAAGGTCATTGCCCGCGCCCTGCGCGACGCCGGGATGGAAGTCATCTATACCGGCCTGCGCCAGACACCGGAGATGATCGTCGAGGCTGCCCTGCAGGAAGATGTGGATGTTGTCGGCCTGAGCATCCTCAGCGGCGCGCACATGGTGCTGGTGCCGCGCATCCTGGAATTGCTGCGCTCGGCCGGTCTGGAAGACGTGAAGGTCATCGTGGGCGGGATCATCCCGGAAGAAGATAGCATTGCGCTGCGGGCCGCCGGTGTCGCCGGAATCTACGGCCCCGGTGCGAGTATGGCCACCATCATCGCTGACATCGAGCGTTTCATGCAGGCCCCTGCGGAGCGGCCATGACCACCCTGGTCTCCGAGCTTCTGGCGGGCAACCGGCGGGCGCTGGCCCGACTTCTCTCCGCCATAGAGGACGAAACCCCGCAGGCGCAGGAGGCGCTGGCCGCGCTGTACTCCCACACCGGGCGGGCGGCGCTGATCGGCGTGACCGGCGCACCCGGCACGGGCAAAAGCTCGCTGGTCAGCGCCCTGGCCCGGTTCTACCGCGCTCGCGGCCAGACGGTCGGCATCATCGCCGTCGATCCCACCAGCCCGTTTTCCGGCGGTGCGATCCTGGGCGACCGTATCCGGATGGTTGACCTGGCCGGGGACCCTGGTATCTTCATTCGCAGTATGGCCACTCGCGGCAGTCTGGGCGGGCTGGCCCGCGCCACCGCGGATGCCATCCGGGCGCTGGACGCTGCCGGCTTTGACATCATTCTCATTGAGACAGTCGGCGCTGGCCAGAGCGAAGTCGACATCGCCTACGAGGCGCAAACTACCCTGGTCGTGGAGGCGCCTGGCCTGGGGGACGACATCCAGGCGATCAAAGCTGGCATCCTGGAGATCGCCGATATCCTCGTCGTCAACAAGTCCGATCGCCCCGACGCCCTGAACACGGTGCGCATCCTGCAGACGATGCTCGACCTGGGGGCGGAGCGCCCGCCCCGGCGCTGGCATCATGGTCAGCTATTGCCCGCTGTGACGCCGTCAGACAATGGGCAACCGGACGGCTGGCGGCCTCCGATCATCCAGACCATTGCTACAGACGGCACCGGCGTAGCCGAACTGGCCGCTGCTATTGACCGGCACCGCGACCACCTGCAACGCAGCGGCCAGCTGGCCGACCGGGAACGAACCCGGCTGGAAGCAGAGCTAGCCAGCCGCCTGCGCGACGCTTTACTGGACAGACTGTTGCAGCAGATCGATCCCGGCGGCCTGCAGTCCCTGATTGCACGCCTGGTCAGGCGTGAACTGGACCCGGCCAGCGCCGTTGACTATTTACTCAGAAACCGATGACACCTTCTCTCACATGGTGGAGGAGCAGCGAATCCGATGATTGGCAGGGCGCAAAAAGTCCCCGGAACCAAGTTCTATCGTAAGTATCAACCGCGTCACGAGAGCAACCTCTACGGCGAAATCAAGCTATTCTGTGGATCGGCCAGCCAGGAACTGGGCCGCGAAATCTGCGAATACCTTAGCCTGGAGCCGGGCAACTACACCCGCACCATGTTCTCCAACGAGAACATCTTCGTCAAGCTGGAGGAAAGCGTCCGCGGCCAGGATGTCTACCTGGTACAGTCGATGAGCACGCCAGTCAGCGACAATATCATGGAAATGCTGATCATGATCGACACGTTCAAGCGCGACTCGGCTGGCCGGATCACCGTGGTTATTCCCTACCTGACCTACGCCCGTTCCGACAAGAAAGATCAGCCACGTGTCCCGATTACCGCCCGCCTGATCGCCGATCTGATCGAAACCGCCGGGGCAGATCGCTACATCACCATCGATCTGCACTCTGGCCAGATTCAGGGCTTCTTTAAGATCCCCGGCGACGTGCTTACGGCGTTCTTCCTGCTCAGCGACTACCTGCTCGACCGCCATATCCCCAACGTCGCCGTCAGCACGACTGACCTGGGTTTTGCCAAGCGCGCCCGCGATTACGCCAACCGCCTCAACTGCCCGCTGGCCTTCGTGGAAAAGCGTCGTTCGGACAACAAGGAAAAACCCCAGCTTCTGGCGCTAATCGGCGATGTGAGCGACCGCAACGTCGTCCTGGTGGATGATGAGGTCAATACCGGCAGCAGCGTGGTCAATGCCGTGGAAGTCCTGCGCAAGCATGGCGCCAAGGACATTTACCTCGCCTTCACCCACGCCATCCTCAGCGGCCCGGCCGTGGAACGTCTGCGCCAGCTGGAACTGAAGGAAATCATCACCACCAACACGGTGCACATCCCGGAGGAAAAGCGGCTGCCCAACATGACTGTGCTTTCGGTCGCGCCACTGCTGGCGGAGGTGATCATCCGCGCCCATGAGGGTCGCAGCGTCGGCGCGCTGTTCGACGAATAGCCCGCAACAACGAGCACGACAGCCGGGCGTTAGCTAACCCTGATCGCGGCAGTGGAGACCCAACCGGTTGGAGTGCTTGCCTTCCCACCGGGCAGGCGGACCGGCTCAATCCGCCCGGCGGCCGCCAGAGCGTCTAGCGCGCGCTCCAGTTCGCGGGTGGTCGGCTCAAAAATGTGGAAGATCTGGGCGATCTGGCGGGTCGTGGCAGCAATCACGGCGTCGACATATGCGCCGACCAGCAGCCGCCACGCCTCCGCGCTCCCGATCTGGCGGGCCTGCAGCGGCAGCTCCGGGTAGCGGCGCATGGGGATATCGTAGATAAAGCTATAGCGCCACGCGCCTTCCTCCGCCACGCCAACCGGCAGCACTTTCATATCGATCTGTAGCTCCACCAGCCCGCGCTCGAATCGCGTCTTGTTGGCCTCGGCGGCCATGCCAGTTGCCTTGCGCAGCGCCACCGTCCCCAGCGGCCCCAGGTCAAGCAACGCTTCGTAGATCAGACGGGCCTCGTGGGTCATCACGCCGTCGCGCACCTGCTCCAGGTAGTCGTGCAGGTCGCCGTAGTTGCGGGTCAGCGCGTAGAAGGCCGCCTACAGGCGCGGGGCGATCAGCGTGGCCTTGCGGCGCAACAACTTGGCATAGTACCAGCGCCGTCCGCCCAGCGATTGATCCTTCCAGCCCCAGCACAGGTTGTTGTCCGGATCGTCGTGGGCCATCGGCACATCGCGCTCCCGCCCGGCGATCGCCTGAAACAGATTGGGCGCCTCCACCCCCTTGATCGGCCACAGGAACGCAAAGCCGACCTCGTTGATGAATACCTCAGCGTCGTCGATGCTCCTTACCCGGCGCTCCGGTGTGCGCCGATAGCGGTGATCGCGCTCGGCGGCGATCCAGTTGCCCTCCAGGGTCAACATGCCACCCACACCTCTCCCCGCACGATCAGAACAAATGTACAAATCATTATAGCCCGATCCGCGCCCCCATAACAAGAGCAGCGGCCAGCAGCCAACCTGACCGCCGCCCGGTGATTCTGCCAGCCCCGCTGAACAAATGCGGCTCCGTTGAATCACTCCCGTGTGAACTGCGTGCCCAGCGCCACCGGCGGGGCCGAGCGCAGGAAGTTGCGCAACAACCGTTGCGCCCAGGGCGGTGAGAGTAGCATCAGCCGGTCCACCAGACCGCTGGAGACCAGCAACAGAGTCAGGATCATCAGCACCCAGGGCACCGCATTGACCAGCACCAGCGGGAATTCGGTCGTCTGCTGGATGGTGCTGGCCAGCGCACGCAGGCCGGTGAACAGGTATGCGCCGAAGGCGACACGCAGCGGGTGCCAGCCGCCAAAGATCACGATCGCCAGGGCGATCCAGCCGTCGCCGCGCATCACCGCCGGGTTAGCCCAGCCAGCCTTGATCGCCAGGGAATAGCTGGCCCCGGCCACACCCACCAGTGCCCCGCCGATGGCCGTGTACAGGTAGCGCGTGCGCGTCACGTTCGTGCCGCGGGCGAAGGCCGCCGCCGGGCGCTCCCCGACCGCACGCAACGCCAGCCCCCAGCGCGTCCGGTACATGACAAACCACGTAGTAAACAGCAGAATGAAGCTAAAGTACACCAGCGCGTTGTGGTTGAAGAACACAGTCCCCAGGAAGGGGATATCGCGGAGCAGCGGGATCGGTATGGTCGGGAAGGTTGGGCCGGGGATACGGGTATAGTTCTGGCCGAGGAACTGCGCCAGATCGGCGGCCAGCAGGGTCAGGACAAACCCCACCGCCACCTGATCCTGCCGCAACGCGATGTTGGAGAACAGAATCAGCAGCGCCACCAGCAGCCCGGCGATCAGTCCCGCCGCCAGCCCCAGCATAGCATTGCCGGAAGCATACGCGGCCACAAAAGCCACCATCGCTGCCAGCTGCAGGCTGCCATCCAGCGACAGGTTGATCACGCCAACCCGTTCGGTGATGGTTTCGCCCAGGCTGGCGATCACCAGTGGCGTGGCATTGGCCACCACAGACCCCAGAACGCGGGCCAGTTCGCTATCCATGAATCGCTGCCTCCTCCGCTTCCAGACTTGCGCTTGCTTCAGGGGCCTGTACCGGATGTCTGCCGTGCAGCCGCCCGCGCACACCGTTAGCCAGGATGACCATCAGCACCAGGATGCCCTGCACCACCCCGGCCAGGCTCTGATCAAGCTGCAGAGCGATCTTCAGGCGCGTGCTACCGCCCAGAATAGCCGCGAAGAAGAAGGCGATCGGTGGCGCCCACAGTGCCCGTGTCCCGGTCAACAGCACCACCAGCAGCCCCAGGAAGCCAATCCCGCCGCTAACCAGCGGGCGCAGATTGCCATACGTGAACAGCACGCGCACCGATCCGGCCAGCCCGGCCATAAAGCCGCATAGCGCCATCGCCAGCAGCACATTGCGCTCTACCGGCACGCCCAGCAGCAGGGCCGACCGCTGGCTGTGTCCCTGCGCCTTCAGTTCCAGCCCCCAACGCGTCCCGGAAAGCGCCAGGAATATCCCGCCAAAAGCGACCACCATCACGATCAGCGCCGCTGCGCTGACCCGAAACTCGCTGCTTATCGGCAGCAGCAGCGTCTCAGGGCGGAAGGGCGGCGTCGCCTGCCCGCCCTGGTTGCCCCAGGGGCCGGAAATCAGGTAGATGCTGAAGATATTTGCCAGGTTGTTCATGGCCACGCCGCCGAAAATCTCATGCACACCGCCCCGTGTCTTAAGCAGGCCGGTCAGCGCCGCCCAGAACGCCCCACCCAGTGCTGCCGCCAGCATCTCCAGCGGCACCTGAATAACCGTCGGCAGAAAAACCTCCTGCGCCACCCAGGTTGCACACACCGCGCCGAACATCATCTGGCCTTCCACGCCGATATTCCACAGTCCGGCCGTAAAGGTTACCAGCAGACCAGTGCAGACAAACATCAGCGGAATCCAGAAGTTGACCACACCGGAGAAGCGCACTATATCCAGGCCGGTCGGGGTCAGGCCAATGCCTTCCGTCACCTTGTTGAACACTTCCAGCGGGGAAGCGCCCACCGCCAGGATGATCAGCGCGGTGAGCAACAGCGAAACGGCAATCGAGGCCAGGCCGATGCCCAGCGCCAGCGCCCGCTGTCCTAGCAACGAACTCCTCGTCATCGTCCTGTCTCCTCCCCCACCCGCTGGCCGCCGATCAGGTGCCCCAGTTCGTCTACGGTGACCGATCGGGCATCGGGCACTTCAGTAACCTGCCCGGCGTAGAAGACCAGAATCCGGTCGCTGTAGGTCACCAGTTCATCCAGATCGGCAGATGTGAACAGCACGGCAGTGCCAGCAGCGCAACGAGCCAGGATTTGCTCCCAAATCCAGCGTGCCGATTCCACGTCCAGGCCGCGAGTCGGATGCTCCAGCACCAGCAGACGCGGCGCAGGTGGGATCAGGGCCATCAGCACCCGTTGTTGATTGCCGCCGGAAAGCGTCTCGATCGGGCTGTCGGGCCGCCCCATGATCCGGTAATGGGCGATCCGTTCCTTGGCAATCCGCTGCCCGCGCTCGCGGTCGATCCACCAGCCCTGCCCTGCGTCGGTGAGGATGAAGTGTTCGGCCAGGGTCAAACCGGCGACCAGTCCTTCTTCCAGGCGGCCCGCCGCGCCAAAGCTCACCCCCGCCGCCAGAAAATCGCGGTACGGCCGGCCGGTCATATCCACGCCGTTAATGATCACACGCCCGCCCAGCGGACGGGCCAGACCGACACAGGCTCGTGTCAGCAACTGCTGGCCGCTGCCGTCCAGCCCGGCCAGCCCGACAACCTCGCCGGCCCGCACACAGACCTGGCAATCGCGCATAACCACACGCTCGCTGGCCATGAACAGGTCCCGTACTTCCAGAACCGTATCACCCGGCGTCACCGCCCTCCGGGAAGGCGGGGCCAGCACCTGGCCGAACATCATGGCCACCAGTTCGGCAGTAGTCACCGGCAGAACTACCGTCCCGACCAGCCGTCCCAGCCGCAGCACGGCCACTTCGTCGCACAACTCCAGCACGTCTTCCAGCTTGTGGGACACAAACAGGATGGTCAGGCCGTCTTCCCGCGCCAGCCGCTGCAGGGAAGCGAACAGGATGCCTTTCTGCTCGGCAGAGATACCGGTGGTCGGCTCGTCCAGGATCAGCACCCGCACGCCCAGGGCCAGCAGACGGACGATCTCCAGTTCCTGCCGCTGGCCAATACTCAGGTGCTCGACCGGCATATCGGGTTCCAGCTTGAAGCCCAGCCGGTCAGCCAGTTCGGTAAAGCGGCGGCGGGCGGCCTGCCAGTCCGGCAGTGGGCCAACCGGCTGACCGTAGACGAAATTCTCCAGCACGGTCAGGGGGCCGACATCAAGCGGGTCCTGAGCCAGCATCCCAATGCCAACCTCGATGGCGCCGCGCGGTGTATCGTAGTGGACGGGCCGGCCGTCGATCAGCACCTGCCCGCTATCGGCCAGGTAAAAGCCGGAGAGAATCTTCATCAATGTGGATTTGCCGGCGCCGTTTTCGCCAAGGATGCCGTAGATGCGCCCGTCAGCAAAAGTGAGGGAAATGTCGTCGTTCGCGTGGACTGATCCAAAGGTCTTGTGGATATGGCGTACCTCAACGCTCATCGCGACTCCTGGAGGAACATGCGCCGCCAGCCGGGCGGGGGCGCGCTCCGCCTAAACAGGGCGACCACCCGCGAAGGTGGTCGCCCTCCTCTCGAACCCTGTGATCGCTACTGCGCGGAGCTATCGCCCGTCATACCCTGCAGGAGTTGCTCCAGGTACCAGACCGAGCGCGGCGGGACAATCTCGCCTTCTTCAGCCAGCACCGTGCCATCCTGCAGCGCCAGCGGCCCCACCCACAGGCCGATCTGCTTGCCTTCGTCGTCGATGTTCTCCGCCGTCAGGACACCGGGATCAGTCTCTGCCAGCATGGCGATGAATTCATCCAGCTGGGCGGCCTGTTCCTCGGTCAGGGCGTCGCCATTAACCCAGCCGACCGCCGTCTTGTCGTTGTCGCTGATGTCCTCAAAGTACGGCGGGTTCCAGTTCCAGAACTGCTCGTAAGTGCCGTTCTTGACAGCCTCAACAACCTGGACATACGCCGGGCCCCAGTTGAAGTACGGGACGCCCAGGCAGACCTCCGGCGCACCCGCGCAGGCGCCTTCATAATCGTAGGGGATCGCCCACACCTTTGCGCCTTCTGCAGCTCGCTGACCGGCGACCACCAGCGCCTCAGTGGTATCGATGCCGCTGATCACGACATCCGCCCCACCATCAAAGAAGCGCTGCGTCTCCTCAGTCGGGTCAAGGGTCACGCCGGGGATGTTGAACCAGAAGCCGATCCAGGTGACCGTCATGCTCAGGTCGTCAGGATCGCCGCCGCGATAATGCTCGTAGCAGTAACGAGCGCCCAGGTAAACACTGGCAGCCAGACGGCGGGTTTCAAAGTTGATCAGCGGGCCAAGATAACCGAGCTTGCCAGTCTCGGTGGCCAGCGCCGCAGCGCAGCCCGCAATCTGCTTACCCAGTTCCATGTTGCCCATCACATTGCTCAGGTTGGCGGGCGCTTCCCCAGTCAGGGCGTCATCGCCGGAAACATTAACGAAGATGGTGTCCGGATACTTCTGAGCCACAAACAGCGTATCTTCCTCGAATTCGTCGGATGTGGTGAAGATCACCTTGGCCCCTTCAGCCAGCATCTCCTCCACCACCTGCTCCAGGGTGGTTTCTGGCGCATCAGCGGGGTTCAGGCTCTCAAAGAAGACCATCCGCGTACCGGGCACCTGCTGCTCGACATACTGCCCGGCGGTATAGTGGGCCTCGCTCCAGCCATGATCGTTGCGCGGCCCGACAAGAACCATACCGAAGACAAATTCCTCACCCTGGGCAAAGCCGCCTGTTGCAGCCAGCAGCATGGCGGCCGCCACAATCAGGACCACTGCAGATCTGCGTGCCATCTGTGCTTCCCTCTCCTCCTGCTGCGCGAATACGATCCTGCCAGGCCTGTGGCGTCGACGGAACTAACGGCCTGACATTTATCAGTGTACAAGGAATCCGCCTAAAACTCCAAGCACCCTGGCGCAGCCTGTTCGGATGAATTTCTTAGGCTAATCTGCACAAGGCACAGCCATTACACCCGACAGCGGCCCCCGCCCCCAAAATAAGGAGGCGACATCGCGGCAACGGACTGCCAGCAGACAACAAAACAGCGCAGCCCGGTTGGCCGGGGCTGCGCTGCGCCTGCCAGCAAAAGCCTGCGACAGGCAGATCGCGTCAGTCCAGGTGCGGTTCCAGCTTGCCGATGATCCGCTCTTTGGGCATATATCCCGTCAGTCGTTCGACCGGCTGGCCGTTCTTGAACAGGATCAGCGTGGGGATGCCCATGATGCCCAGATCCATCAGCACATTGGGGTTGGCGTCCGCGTCCATCCGGCCAACGCGCATCCGCCCTTCATATTCTTCCGCCAGGGCCATCACATGCGGCTCGATCATTTTGCACGGGCCGCACCACTCCGCCCAGAAATCCACCAGCACCGGCAGATCCGATTCCAGTACTTCCTGCTGAAAAGTCGCTTCGGTCACATCAAACGTCTTGGAGCCAGCCATCAGAGAAACACTCCTCATCAAGAATCAACCGTGGCCATAGAGTAAACAGGATGGCAGGCGGTGTCAAGGGTTGCAGGAGTCTGATTGCCGGGGAGTTAGTTGTGTTGCATCCTGCATAGCCTGCTCGTCTCTATGTTCGCGTGCTGCTCCGCCGTTGGAATCGCTGACAGGATTTCCCGCGCCCGCCACCCGCCTTTGACGCCAGGCGGAGCGCATGGTATGATGAGACAACCGTACGAATAGCACTCACATACCGAGAGTGCTAACGAGTCTCTGGTGAGATGGTATGGAAGCGGAAGTCCTTTCCCCTTCGGAACTGACTGAACGCCAGAAGCACACGCTGGAGTTGATCATCAAGCACTACATCGAAACCGGCCACCCGGTAAGCTCGAAGTCGCTGGTCAGCCTGCTCGGCGTCAGCTCGGCCACCATCCGCAACGATATGGGCGTGCTGGAGGAAACTGGCTACATTAGCTCGCCGCACACCTCCGCTGGTCGTGTCCCCACCGAGAAGGGCTACCGCTACTTCGTGCAACACCTGCTGGATGATGATCAGCTTACAGCTGTTGAACGGCGCACGATCGCCCACCAGTTCCACCAGGCGCCGCTGGACCTTGAACAGTGGATGAGATTGGCAGCGGCGGTGCTCTCCCGGACGGCGCGCAGCGCCTCCCTGGTGACCGCGCCTTACAGCAAGATCAACCGCTTCAAGCACCTGGAACTGATCGCCACACAGGGCCGGATGGTGCTGATGGTGCTGGTGCTGCACAATGGCGAAGTGCGCCAGCGCATGCTCACCCTGGCCGAGCCAATCAGCCAGGAACGCCTGAGCGAAACTGCCGCCCGCCTGACCCAGCTTGCCCTGGGGTTGACCGCCCAGCAACTCCGCGCCAAGCTGTATGGCCTGAACGCGCTGGAGGAAGAAGTCCTCTCCCTGGTCATCACCCTGATCGAGCAGGAATCAGATCGTCCGCAACTGGTCTACCGCGACGGGCTGGCCGAACTGCTCAGCCGGTTTGGCGAAAGCGAAGGCGCCCAGCAGGCCCTACGTGTCCTGGAGGAGCAGACGCTGCTGGAGGACCTGATCAACGAGGCCAACCCCTCGATCGGCAACATCCGCGTCCTGATCGCCGGCGAGGGGCGCTGGGACAACATCAGCCTGCTCAGCATTGTGCTGGGCCGCTACGGTGTCGCCGGGCAGGCCACCGGCACGCTGGGCGTCCTTGGCCCAACGCGCATGAGCTATGGGCGGGCGATCAGCGCCGTGCGTTACATGTCTGACCTGATGAGCACCCTGATGGTCGGCATCTATGGCGGCGATACCGAGTCCTCCGGCGCGTGACCCGGTGGCCTGGATCGCCGCAAGTCTTACGCTTTTCTGGCGTTTCGCTAATGTGATTCTATTGCAAGCAGTCTACACTTCAGTCGGCAGCGTAAGGCTGCCCAATACTACTTGCCTGATGGAGCAGAACCGTGAGTAAACGCAAATCAGTAGAGGAACCCACCCCCCAAGCAGAACAGGCCGCCGCCGGGGCATCCCAGCCGCAGGGCCAGCAGGCAGCCCCAGGCGATGGCGGCGCTGCCACGGAAGCGCCAGCGCCTGATCTGGCGGCTGAGCTGGAAAAGGCGCGCGCCGAAGCCGCCGAATACCTGGACGGCTGGCAGCGAGCCAGGGCAGAATTTGCCAACTACCGCAAGCGCGTCGAGCGCGAGCGCGAGGAGAGCTTTCAGGATGCCCGCAACAGCATGCTGATCAAGCTGCTGCCGGTGATCGATGACCTGGAACGGGCCATGGCCAACGTGCCCGCTGAACTGGCCGATCACCCCTGGGTGCACGGCATCCGGCTCATTGAGGACAAATTCAACGCCATCCTGGATGCTCATGGCCTGCAGGTGATCGACCCGCTCGGCGAAGCCTTTGACCCCATCCGTCACCAGGCGGTCGGTACAGACGACAACCCTGAGGGTGGCAACAGCGGTCAGATCACCGCCGTCGTGCAAAAGGGCTATGCCTGCGGAGACAAGGTGCTCCGCCCCGCGCTGGTCCGGGTGGCCAACTGAGCAGTGTTGGTTTGCGCTTTTTCTGGAGACTGCCACTAGACCTGGCAAGCAGACACAGCAGGAGACACATTAACTATGGGAAAAATCATCGGCATTGATCTGGGCACTACCAACTCTGTGGTCGCCGTGATGGAAGGCGGCGAAGCCACGGTCATCCCTTCGGCGGAAGGCGGGCGTCTGATCCCTTCTGTCGTAGCGATCAGCAACAAGGGCGAACGCCTGGTCGGGAAGATCGCCCGCAATCAGGCAGTGGTCAACCCGGAGAACACTATCTTTTCGATCAAGCGGTTCATGGGCCGCAAGTTCACCGACCCTGAGGTACAAAAGGCCATCAGCCTGGTGCCGTACAAGGTTTCCGCCGCGCCTAACGGTGATGTCCGCGTGCACATGGGCGGCAAAGCTTACAGCCCGCCGGAAATCTCCGCCATGATCCTGCAGAAGATCAAGGCGGACGCCGAAGCTTACCTGGGCGAGCCGGTCACGGAAGCTGTGATCACTGTCCCGGCCTACTTCAATGACGCCCAGCGTAACGCCACCAAGGACGCCGGTCGCATCGCCGGCCTGGATGTCAAGCGTATCATCAACGAGCCGACGGCTTCCAGCCTGGCTTACGGCCTGGGTGAGAAGAAGGACGAGACGATCGCCGTCTACGACCTTGGCGGCGGTACCTTTGATATCTCGATCCTGGACGTGGGCGATGGCGTGTTTGAAGTGCGCAGCACTAACGGCGATACCTTCCTGGGCGGCGACGACTTCGACCAGCGCATCATCGACTACGTGGCCAACGAATTTAAGAAAGAGCACGGCATCGATCTGCGCGAGGATCGCCAGGCGCTCCAGCGCCTGAAGGAAGCGGCGGAGAAGGCCAAGATTGAGCTGTCGAGCACGATGAGCACCGACATCAACCTGCCCTTCATCACCGCCGACGCCAGCGGCCCCAAGCACCTCAACATGACGCTGACCCGCGCCAAGCTGGAGGCGCTGGTGGAAGACCTGATCGAGCGCACGATCAAGCCCTGCGAGGCGGCTCTGCGCGACGCTGGCCTTAAGCCCGCCGACATTGACGAGGTCGTGCTGGTTGGTGGTATGACGCGTATGCCGGCGGTTCAGGAAGCGGTGCGCCGCTTCTTTGGCAAGGAACCGCACAAGGGCGTGAACCCTGACGAGGTCGTAGCGATTGGCGCGGCCATCCAGGGCGGCGTGCTGCGCGGCGATGTTAAGGATGTCCTGTTGCTGGACGTGACGCCGCTGACCCTGAGCATCGAGACGCTGGGCGGCGTGGCCACCCCGCTGATCGAGCGCAACACCACGATCCCGGCCCGCAAGAGCCAGATCTTCTCCACCGCCGCCGACGGCCAGACGCAGGTAGAAATCCATGTCCTGCAGGGCGAACGCCCCATGGCCGCCGACAACAAGACGCTGGGCCGCTTCATCCTGGACGGCATCCCTCCCGCGCCGCGCGGCGTGCCGCAGATCGAAGTCACTTTTGACATCGATGCTAACGGCATCCTCAACGTCAGCGCCAAGGATAAGGCCACCGGTCGCGAGCAGAGCATCACCATCACTGCCTCCAGCGGCCTGAGCGAGCAGGAAATCCAGCGCATGATCCGGGAGGCGCAGGAACACGCCTCCGAGGACGCCAAGCGCCGTGAAGCGGTCGAAATCCGCAACCAGGCGGAAGCGGGTATCCACGCCGCCGAGAAGACCCTGCGCGACTTCGCCGACCGTATTCCGGCAGATGTCAAGGCCCGTACGCAGGAACGGATCGAGGCCGTCCGTAAGGCTCTGGAAGGCAACAACACTGACGCCATCCGTCGGGAGGCGGAAGCGCTGGCTCAGCAGCTTCAGGCGATCGGTGCCAGCATGTACCAGCAGCAGCCCGACGGCAGCGGCCCGGCCCAGACCGGCGGCGATCGTGCAGGTGAAGACGTGATTGACGGCGAATTCACTGAGGCTTGACGCTGGCCACAGCTTCAACCTGAGTTGCCCCCGTTAACCTGCCAGCAGGCGGGTTGGCGGGGGCGTCACCTGTGTGTCAGCCGTAGCAAAATTTGCCGCTTCGCGCTAAAACAATTCAAAAGTAGACCGACGATTCAGGCGACAAAGGCCAGATCGCAGCATGACACCCAGGGACTACTACGACATTCTGGGGGTGCCGCGTAACGCATCCACCCAGCAAATCAAGAAGGCCTTCCGCCAGCTGGCGCAGCGCTACCACCCGGATGTCAGCAAAGAGCCGGACGCTGAAGAGCGCTTCAAGGAGATCAACACCGCTTACCAGGTGCTGAGCGATCCCGACCGGCGATCGCGCTATGACCGCTTCGGTCATGCGGGCGTCGACGGCGAGACCGGCTTTGGGGGCTTCAGCGATTTCAGTGGCTTTGATATCTTCGAGGATCTTTTTGCCGGTTTTACCGGTACACGGCGCGCCTCCCAGCGGCGCACACCGCGCCAGGGACGCGACCTTTCCTACGAACTCGCCATCGACTTTGTGGAAGCGGTCACCGGTAGCGAGAAAGAGATCGAAATCACCCGCCAGGAGGTCTGCGATCTCTGCCGCGGTGATGGCTCCCAGCCGGGCACATCGCCTGTGCGTTGCCCGGAATGTAACGGCAGCGGCGAGGTGCGCACCGTCCGCCAGACCTTCCTCGGCTCCATGATCAGTGTCAACACCTGCCCGCGCTGCCAGGGACGCGGCGAGGTCATCACCACCCCGTGCGAGAAATGTGCGGGTACGGGCCGGATGCGCGCTACCCGTCGCTTGAATGTCGCCATTCCTGCTGGCGTTGACGACGGGATGAAGATCCGTATTCAGGGGGAAGGCGAACCGGGCGATTATGGCGGCCCACCTGGCAACCTGTACGTGATCATCCGCGTCAGGGAACATGAATATTTCAAGCGGCGCAACGATGATATCCTGCTGGAAATCACGATCAACGTTGCCCAGGCCGCCCTGGGGGATACTATCACCGTTCCCACTGTCGACGGCGACGCCCAGTTGCGCATCCCGCCCGGCACCCAGACCGGCGAATCCTTCCGCATGCGGGGCAAGGGCTTCCCGCGCTTGCGGCGGGATGGCTCCAGCGCGGGCCGCGGCGACCAGTGGGTGATCGTACAGGTGGCCATCCCGCGCAATCTGACCGAAAAACAGCGGGCGCTCTTTGAGGAACTGGCCAAGACCCTGGACACGCAGGTCATCCGCCCGCAGAGCAAAGGCTTCTTTGACCGTGTCATGGATTTCCTGAGCGGTGAGCCGACCTCCTGAGGGAGGAGTCCCGCCAGTATCGCTCGCCTGAATAGCTTTGAGGAACGGGACTATGCGCACAATAGTGATTTTTGTCGGCCTTCTTCTGCTGGCGGCTGCCCTGGTTGTGATCGTCCCTGGCCTGCCCGCTTCCCGCGCTGCCGCCCAGCCCGCGCCCGGCGGCATCGCCGAACTGATGGGCCAGTTGTGGGAACGAGTCCTGCAGGAACAGACCACCAGTACGACCTCCGGCTTCGTATTTACGGTTGCTTTTAACACGTCGATCTCCGGATTGGGAAACAGCGTCACGTTCGGCCAGGGGCTGGATACCCTGCGCCTGCAGGAAGCGGGGGAGGACTATTTCTGCGTTGCCCGGCGTTTCAGCCGTACTACCAACGTGGACTGCATCCCTTACACCAACGTGGTCAAACTGTCGTATTCTGAGCGGCAGTAAACAGTCCTGCTACCCTGTGCAGCAGGCAGGTAGCGAGACCGCTCACCTGTTTTTTTGCGGCGGCCCGGCAGGAGAAAATCCGCCGGGGTAACCGCGACATGTCTCAAAGGAAAGTCATCGCGGATGGACTGGATCGAAGTGTCGCTTGAAACGGACGGTGAGCTTGCCGAAGCCATCGCCGATTTGCTGCACCAGTACGGTTATCAGGGCGTCGCTATCGAACAGACCGGTATCGATGGCGAATCGTGGGAAGAAACGGTCAGGTTGCTTTCACCAAATGTGATCGTGCGCGCCTACCTGCCCGCTGATGAGCAGGCCACCGGGCTGATCGAAAAGCTGGAAACCGGCCTGCGCTACCTGCACACCATTTCGCCCGGCGTGCCGGTGCAACCGCGCTATACCACCGTGCATGAAGAAGACTGGGCCGAAGCCTGGAAGGTGCATTACCGCCCGCTGCGTGTGGGCGAGAACTTCTTCATCCGCCCGGAATGGACGGAAGTCCAGCCAGGCGAGGGTGATATCGAGATCGTGCTCGACCCCGGCATGGCCTTTGGCACCGGCACGCACCCCAGCACCCAGCTCTGCCTGATCGCCCTGGAAAGCCAGCCGGTAGCCGGGGCGCGTGTCCTTGACCTGGGCTGTGGTTCTGGCATCCTGGGGATCGCAGCAGCGCGGCTGGGGGCCGCCGAGATTGTCGCAGTCGACACGGACCCGCTGGCAATCAAGTCCACCACGGAAAACGCCAACCTCAATGGCGTCGCCGATCGCTTCCTGATCGCCCAGGGCAGCCTGGAAAACCTGCTCGACCGGCCAGCCTATTTTGACTTGATCCTGGTCAATATCCTGGCTAAGACGATCATCCCGATGTGCGACAGCGGCCTGGGGACGCTTGTCCGACCGGGCGGCATCGGCATCTTCAGCGGCATCATCGACGAACAGGCGGCTGATGTCGAGGCAGCGCTACGCCGCACCGGATTGAAGCCATACAAACGCCACACCATGGTCGACTGGGTAGCCATCGAAGCTCGGCGGGAATAGATCAGCACCCCAAAAAACAACCGCGCCCTCAGCATCGGGCGCGGTTTGCATTCCCTCCGGCGCTGCCGGTCAGGATCCACCATTTTCCTTCTGGCGTGTGGCGATCAGGCGGCCATCACGCAACTCGTGGATCACGTCAGCTTCCTCCATCACCAGCGGATCGTGGGACACAATCACCACAGTGATGTTCTGTTCTGCCACCAGCCGCCGCAGCAGACCGATGATCTTGCGCCCGGTCTGGCTGTCCAGCTGGCCGGTCGGCTCATCCGCCAGGATGACATGCGGGCGAGCGGCCAGGGCGCGGGCCAGAGCGACGCGCTGTTGCTCGCCGCCGCTCAATTCGTAGGGCCGATGCCGCTGGCGATCGGTCAGGCCGACCCAGGCCAGCGCCCCGGCCACCCGCGCCTCGCGTTCCTGGCGAGGAAGGCGGCGCATCCGCAGGGGTACGCCGACATTCTCCGCTGCGCTGAGCAGCGGCAACAGGCCGAACGACTGAAACACAAAGCCAATCCGCTCGCGGCGCAATTGTAGCCGCACCTCGCCGTCCAGTTCCGCCAGCTTTTGCCCCTCGAACCAGACAGCGCCATCCGTTGGCTCATCCAGGCCAGCGATCAGGTTGAGCAGGGTCGTCTTGCCGGAGCCAGAACGCCCGACAATGGCCGTCATCTGCCCCGGATAGATCGCCAGCGAAACATCGGTCAGGGCGTGGATATCTTCCCCGGCCAGATGGTAGACCCGGCTCAGATGTTCCGTCTGGATGATCGGCGCGATGTCAGGCTGGCTCATACGCTGCTCTCCTGCTCGCCCACACCTGGCGCGTCCCCGTTGCGATCCGGGTAGACGCCCACATGATCCTCACGCAGGCGCAGCTTGACCCGATCGCGCATCTCCAGTGCCTCAATATAGGCCTGAGGCAGTTGCAGCCGTCCAGCCCGATCCAGAATGGCGAACTCCTCCTCGGTCAGCGGCGCGCCGTCTGTCCCTCGCCGGCGCAGTACCTCGATACTCGTCCGACCATCGCGGAAGCCTACCACGCGGTCAACCCGGCTGGCTACGTTGTAATCATGGGTCACGATCACCACTGTCACGCCGAATTGCTCATTCAGCGCCCGCAACACATGGAAGATCGCGGTTGACGCTTCGCTGTCGACTTCGCCGGTCGGTTCATCGGCCAAAAGCAGCGCCGGTCGGTTGGCCATTGCTACCGCGATTGCTACTCGCTGCTGTTCCCCGCCGCTCAGACGATCAGGTAGATGATTCAGGCGGTCGCCCAGGCCAACGCTGGTCAGTAACTCCGCGGCGCGGGCGCGGCGCTCCCGCGCCGGAACATGGTTGAGCGCCATCGGCAACTCCACATTCTCCAGCGCGGTCAGGTAGGGGAGCAAATTACGCGCCGTCTGCTGCCAGACGAAGCCCACAACCTGGCGGCGGTAAAGCACCTGCTGGCGGCGGTTCAGGGCCAGCAGGTTGTACTGACCCACAAACACACGCCCGGCGGTCGGCGTGTCCAACCCGCCCAGGATGTTCATTAGCGTGGATTTACCCGACCCCGACGGCCCCACCATGGCCATCATCTCCCCTCTGGCAATCTCCAGGTCCAGCCCCTGCAGGGCAACCACTTCCAGGTCAGCCACCCGGTAAATCTTGACCAGGTTTTCACAGACGATAAAACGCTCGCTCATGGGCCATCCTTTTCAGCGGCGGGCCGGGCCGTCCTGCAGCAAGCCATCACACGAAGTGCAGGCACGGGGGACAGCTGTATAGGTCAGCCCGCAAACCGGACAATGCTGACGATCCGCCCCGGCCTGCGCCTCCACGATCGCGCGGGCCACGTCAAAGTCCAGCCCGGCGGCGGTCAGGTCGCGGATCACGAATTCGATCGGTGCACCATCCGCCAGCCGCTCCCCGATTGTGTTCAGCACAAAGGCTAGGTCGGGCCTTGGCTCCGGCAATTTCAGGTTGAGCACTCCCGGCTCAAAAGCCCGACCACAGGTCTGGCATTCGATATACTCCATGCCCTTCCCCACCGGAAAGATCGGGATGAAGTACAGAGCAAAGTACGGGCGGGCCTGTTTGCGCTGGTAACGCCGTCGCGCCCGGCACTGTGGACAGGTAAATTCACCTTCCTCCAACACCTGCGTTTTGGCCCGTGTGCCAAAGATAATCATCGCTTTCACTCCTCGCCCAGCCGCAACGTCTGATGAACGCTCTGCCGTCGCGACATCAACGCCGTCACGCCCAGCAGAACCGCAAACACAGCGATCAGCGCCGCCAGCAGCCCGATCACGCCACTCGCCGGAAAACGCAGGGCCTGCCCGCCCACCAGTTCCAGGAAGGGCAATAGCAGGTAGGCCAGCCCCATTCCCAGACCAACACCAACAAGCAGCGCTGGCATCACCAGCGCCGTCTGTTCGACCGCCAGCACACCCCAGATGCTGCGTGCTGGCCAGCCCATCGCCTGCAACACAGCAAAGGAGAGCGCTCGCCGCCGGGCTGTCACCGCCAGATAAAAGCCAAAATCCAACGCGCTAAGCAGCAGTGACACCCAAAACGCGGCAAACAGCATCCCTGTCACCGCGTTCGCCAGCGGATCGCGCTGGATGGCGTTGTAGCGATCCCAGGCATAGGTCATTCCGGTCAGACCGGGCAGAGCCGCAATCGCTGCCCGGAAATCCGGGGATGGCTCACGCCCGGCCAGTTCAAACCATACCTGATTCCGATCGTAGAAACCCTGCCAGCTGGCCGCCCGGTTGAGCGCCGGGAGCAACTGATCAAGCCGGCCGATCACAAAGTTATCGCCCGCGCCGAGCGTTGGAAAGTCTTCGACGATCCCGACGACCCGGTAGCGAAAGCGAACCTGGCCGGCGCCCAGCGCCAGGTCAAACAGGTCTTCATCACCCACGGCCAGCGGCGCGCGGCGGCTGCGACCGCCGAAGTACTCGGCGAACCCGCGCGAGATCACCAGTGGGACGGCTGCCTCGCCCGTCTCATTGATGGCCAGCAGCGGCTGGGTGACCGCCGTACCTCGCCGCTGGATACGGTAATCCACCGCCAGGCTGGCCCGTCCGGAGGCGGCGCGGCGTTCATCCGGGGCGGCGCGTAATGCCCCGCCATGCTGGAAACCCGTCACCGATGCACCCCAGACCGCCATTTGCCCTGCTTCAAAGTCCTCAAGCAGCGCCTCCGATCCATCTGCCAGCCGGGCGGTGATCGCGTCCAGGTATACGCGGTGGCTGAAATCCGCCAGTTCGCCGCGTTGACTGCTCAGCCGGATGCCAGTCAGCCGCCAGGGGAGATGACCCACCCCGGACGGCAGGGTTGCCTCGTACAGGGCAAAACGCCCGGCGACCGCCGGATCGACCGTCGTCAACGCCAGCGATAGCGGAATACCCAGCGCGTCGATCAGTTCTGCCGCCAGCTGCGTCTCGGTCGGCGGCCCGGAATCCGGCGTCGGGTCGGCATAGACCTGCAGCGTCAGCGCGACAGCATCCTCCGGCAGGGGCAGACCCGGCAACGACGGTGCACTCAGGTGTTGCAGCGGGGCCACCGCCTCCGCCCAGGCAGGAAAGGACGCGGCAAATGCGCTCGGCTCTACGCCGAAAACCGTGGTGTCGCGCTGCCCGGCGCGGTGTGGGGTAGCCGTTACCAGCAGGGATTGCGCCGCCGTTACTCCCGGCAGGGCACCCCATACCGGCTGTTCCCGTACCTGAACCGGGTCAAACTCCAGCCGGGCGGAAGCGCCGGTTTCGCGGTGAGCCGCCGCCCATGCCCCGGCGTCGCGGGTGGCTTCCAGCGCCAACGACGCTGTCCCCAGCGCCAGCGTCCCGATCAGCAGCAGCACCAGCTGGCCGTAATGACCCGGATCGCGCTCGACTGTCCACAGGGCCAGCGGTACGGTCAGGCCATTATCAGCGCGGAACAACCGCCTGATCAGGCGCATCAGCAGCGGGAAGACTCGCAACCACAACAGCGCCGCGCCGGTCAGAAACAGCGCCGGAGCAAGTAGATTGAACGGATCATTCAGTCCACCGGTCTCAGCCGCGCTGGAGGCAATCTGGCGGATCAGCGCCGTCGGATCGCGCCACAGGACACCCAGGCTGGCCGCAGCATCGCCGCCGACCAGGAAATACAACCGCAACAGCAAAGCCAGACCAATCAACAGCAGGGCAATATCGAGGAAGTAGCGCGCCCAGATCGGGTGAGTCGGGGGGCGGCTGATCAACTGCTTGAGCCGTAACAGGCTGCGCCGCGCCGCTGGCCACGCGGGGAGGGTTAGCACCACAATCGCCGCCAGCGCTGCCATGGCGCTCAGACCGAAGACCCGCGCCGGTAACGAACCGGCGCCCGGCAGCACGCGCGCCAGCGGCCCGACCCGCCCCAGCAATAACAGCATCCCCTGGGCGATAAACGGCCCGGCGACCATACCGATCGCACCCAACATGCCCATTGTCAGGGCCTGCATCCCGATCAACTGGGCCACGCTCCCGCCCCGGCTGGCGATGGAGGCCCACTCAGCGTTTTGCTGCTCAAGCACCAGCGCTACGGTTGTCACCAGATGGTAGAGCATGAGCACCATCACCGCGCCGGAAAGCAGCAGTGTCGGTCCCTCAGTCTCGACCAGGCCGGTCCGGAACTGCGCGATCAGGTCGAACAGACCGCTGAAGATCAAGATGTCCGGGTAGCGGGCGCGTAGCGCGCTCTGCAGGCGCGACAGGCGCTCCTCCAGCGCGTCCAGCGTGTCGGTGTGGATCACCGCCGGGTCAACCCTGAGCGTCCAGAGGTAGGTATTGCCGCGCGTTGCCGGAGCGATCCAGTCGTCAAAGGCTCCCTCCGGCACAATGAGGCCGAAGTCAAAACGCTCGCTTGTCAGGGAAACCTGCACATGCTGACCCTGCACTACCAGCCGCTGCCCATCCCAGAAGGGATCGTCCAGCGGCAAGACTGGCTCCACCAGCCCAACGATGTGCACAATGGCTGTCGGGCCAGTCGGTTCCGCGCCGATCACCAGCCGGTTGCCGACCTCAATGCGGGCCTCCCGCGCCGCTGCCGCAGCGACCACGGCTTCCACCTGCCCCCGACTGTAGAGACCGACCTGGTTGGCCGCCTGCTCCTCCGCTGATAGACCCGCCCCTAGCCCGGCTGTCGGCGGCGGCAGGCGCTCCGGCCAGCGGCCATCGACCAGGGTGAAAATCTCCTGCAGGTTGGAATAAGCGGTAATCAGGTAGTCATTGGGCGTGGGACGGGCGAAGATCGTCAGCGGTTCACCCAGCGCGTACTCATACCCGTTGACTACCCCCGCTGACCGGGCGCTGCGCTGCAGTTCGGTCACCCCACCGCGCAGTTCCTGGTTCAGCAGCGCCCACGTTTCCGGCCCAAACGGCTCACTGTTGCTGAGGGTGATGTCCAGTTGGTGCCGGGTAAGGCCCTCCACCGCATAGCGCAGCCCGGCCTCCGAGACTGCCTGCACATACAGCGGCCCCAGCGAGAAGAAGGCCGTCACCAGACAAATGGCGATCAGCAGCACGCCCAGCAAGCGCCGCTCCCGCCACATCCGGTGCACGATCATCCGCAGCGGCATCGCTTACTCCTCACCGAAGCGCAACGTCTGCGCCAGGGATAGACGTCGCACCAGCAGCAGGCTGGCGACCAGCACGGTCAGCAGCACACCGGTCATAAGCAACCCGTACTGCGCCAGCGCGGCGACTTCCACCTGCACAATGAAGGGCGGCGTGATCGCCTCGCCTGTTGCGCCAATCGCTAACGTCGGCACGACCCGATCGCTGAGGACCGCGCCCAGGGCCGCCCCCAGCAGCGCGCCGGTCAGCATCACCAGCGCCTGTTCCAGGGCCAGGCTGGCCGCCAGGCGACCGAGCGACATCCCCAGCGCCCGCAGCACGCCGAATTCATTGCGGCGACTCTGGGCGGTCAGTGCAGCGTAGGTCACCAGCCCTACCACACTCAGCGCCAGTGCCACAGCAAACGCCAGAAACAGCAGCCCCATCAGGCCAAGGGCCAGCGGGTTGGTCTGTAAACCATGCAGGGTGCGCTGCAGCGTCTCGGTGTAGATGATCGCCGTGTCGTCGCCGTCCGTGTCAGCGGCGCGCAGGATATCTTCCTCGGCGACACCGGGGGCCAGGCGCAGCCACATCTCCGCCGGGTAAACCGACGCGCCCGGCCGGCGATTGATTGCATATAACAGCGCCGCCTGATCGACCACCAGAAAAGGCCGCTTATCGCCATACAACGACGGGTAGTATTCGGTGGTGTCCACCATCTGTACCAGCGGGCTGACGCCGCCCACATTGATCAGCCGGTAGCTATCTCCCGGCTGCAACCCGTTGAGACGCATCAGACCTGTGCTGGCGATGGCCGGGATAGGCGGCGCTTCCGGGTAATCGAGGATCAACCCCAGCGTGCTCAGCACGCCAAGTTGATCCCAGATCACCTGGCGTCCCACCGTCGCCCGGTCCGGGATAGCGGCGGGATACGTGAAGCCGTCGCGGATCAACGCCCCTGAATCGTAGACCACCTCCCAGCCGGGTTGCTGCAGCCAGTCCAGCGGAGTTACGCTTCCGTCCACCCCGATCAGCGTCAGATTGGCCAGCGATAGCCGCAGATCGCGCTCCTGGGTGTCGCGGGCACGATGCTTCCAGTAAAGCGCTTCCAACCGCAACTCACCCTGCGCCTGCAGGCCGTCAAGCGCCGCTTCCAGGTAAACCCAGCCGGTCGTGTTGAAGGAGCGCATATCCAGGCCCGGACGGTCGATCCCGCGCCGCGTCCACTCAACTTCGACCACCTCAAACGGCGCATGAAGGAAGGTGCCCGCCGCATCGCACAGACGGGCGGTCAGCGTTGTCCGCCGCAACAGCCGGTCGAGGTCAGGCCGGTACAGGGTCGCTGCCGAAAAGCCGGAGCCGCGCACGTCGATCCGCGCCCACAGACCAAGCCGGGCCGGCTTGCCCGGCAGGGCGCGCCCTGGCAGGGGCAAAGCAAGCGGCTCCCCCGGCGGTCGTGGCGTCTTGACCGGGCCAAGATCGTCGCGCCAGTAGAGCGTGCTGCTGAACGTGTCAGCGTCGATCGCCAGCACCTCGCCGGGGACCGGGTTCTGCCGGTCACGGGCTACATCGACGTTAAAAAAGCGTATCACCGGGCTGGCAGCGACCACCCCTTCCAGCGCCAGGTACGCTTCCGGCGGGCGGGCGCGGTCAGCATCAAGAACAATATTGCGCTCCTGCAGGCGGATGTCCGTCCCCACAGCATAGCGAGCCTGGTCAACCTGGCTACGGCTGACCGTCGCCCGGAAACTGGTGGCGAACCAGCCAGTGCCAATGGCCAGGGTCAGCAACAGCGCAATCCGGCCATAGTGCACCGGCTCGCGGCTGACCTGCCAGGCAGCCAGGACACGGCTCAGCCCATCCTGCCGGGCAAAAAGGCGAGCCAGCAAGCTCATCACAGCGGGAAACAGGCGCAGCAACATGCTGCCCAGCGCCACAAACAGCAACGCCGGGGCCAGCAGGAGCAGCGGATCTGCTTCCAGCCCGCCAAGCTGCGTCCCGGAGAGCGGCGAAGCCGTGCTGATCAGCCGCCAGAGCGCCGCGCCGCCCACCACCAGCAGGACCACGTCCAGGTAGGCCTGCTGCCACCAGGGCTGACGGGCAGCGCGAGCAGCGCTCCCTCCGGCCAGGGTCAGCGGCAGACGCAGGACAGGCGGCAGCGTACCCATCAATGCCACCAGGGCGACTGCCGCTGCCAGCCCGGCATACAGGAAAGCGCTGGCATCCAGGATCAGCGGCAGGCGCTCCAGCCCGGTGAAGATCGGCGCCAGCCAGATCAGCAGGCGGCGGGCCAGCGGTGGCCCCAGCAGCGCCGCCAGGATCACGATCAGCAGCGCTTCCACGCCGCGCAGCAACAGAATCTGCCGGTCAAACGCACCGCGACTCTGCAGCATGGCCAGTTCACGGCGCTCCCCCCGCCGGACCAGCGTCGCCATCGCTACCAGGAAGAAGATCACCAGCGCGCCGACCTGGAGCAGCAACAGGCCAAACGGCGCACCCAGCAGGCTGACCTCCGCCGCGTACTGGCGCAGCAGCGGGATGAGATTGGTGCTGTAGACGAAGTTCACCGGCGGCGAACCGGGCGCGCTGAACAGCGTCGTCAGGTTAGCGCTGAAACCGTTCAGGTGGGCGACTGCCTGCGGGATGGCCGTGTAGGGCAACTGCTCCGGATCAAACAGTATTCGCCAGCCGAGCAGTGAGCGCGTCTGTGGCACATAGGCCGTCACCGCCCGCAGGAAGCTCTCCCGCGTGGTCAGGGCGTTGGCCTCGACGTTCCACTGGCTGGAGCTATCGACCCGCAGCGGCGAAGGAGGCATCCAGTAGGGATCGGCCTCGTCCTGCGCGGC
Source organism: Anaerolineae bacterium (assembly GCA_013178165.1). Taxonomy (NCBI): domain Bacteria; kingdom Bacillati; phylum Chloroflexota; class Anaerolineae; species Anaerolineae bacterium. The sequence continues at coordinate 320,814 of JABLXG010000004.1, read as the reverse complement.
GATCAGCGCCGTGATCCGCGCCCGGATCGGCACACTGGTCTCCCATCCCCGCTGATCCAGAACCACAGAGTCCCCGACCTGCAGGTTCAGTCCGATCGCTGCCTGCAGCGGCAGCGCGATCTCCATATCGATCCCCGCTTCGGTCGGCTCCGCCGGCCACTGCCCTTCGATCAGCCGAGCAGTTTCCTGCCAGCCTTCGTAGTAGGCCACGCGGATGCGCGTGCTTGCCACATCCTCGCCATTCACGACCAGCAGCATCGGCGCGGATTCGCCCCACGTTACCGTGCGGCTTACCCAACCCGGCAGTGCGTCCTGGAAGACACGCTGTACCTGATCCCTGACCACGGCATCAGCCGCCTGCCAGGTTGCGCTCAGATCGTCAACTTCCTGTGAAGTCAGGCTGATCCGGCAAAAGATGTTGGTCTCGCTGGCCGGCTGGCGCTCCAGCCGCTGTACCATGCCCACCTGAGCAATGGCGGCGGTATACAGCGGCGCGTTGGCTCCGATCACCGCTGCCAGCAGCACACCGATCACAATCGTCAACAGGGATTGCCATTGCGCCGTCAGCCGCAACAGCGCCAGCCGCAACGCCCAGCCCAGCGGAAGTTGATGGATGAGGGAACGCAACATTGACGCTTTTCAGCCCTGTGCCTGCGCAGCATAGCCTGGAATGCCGGGCCACCAGGTTGTCTCCCGGCGCACCGCGCAGCAGCCCATTGTAACCAGATTGCGAGGGCACGTCGATGTCATGGCCGGGCGGCCGATCAGCGCAGCAAGGCCGCCAGGACACCAGCGGCCTTGTGCAGGTCATACGCCTCAGCGCAGCTATCTCAACACCAGCTCGTCGAGCGTTCCCTCAGATACATGCAGCGCCGCCCTACGCCGTCGCATTGGGCAATCCGGCGCGGCATCAGGGCGGCAGCGTGTTACGTCCGCGATGTATTGAGCCAGGTCCGCCGCAACAGCGACTCGTAATTGCGACCGGGGATGATATAGCCGAGCGGCGTGGGCTGATGCACCCCGGTCAGCGACGGCAACGAGCCGGGGCGGTTATGCCAGGTTTCATGAGCCAGAACCGCGTATCCCAGTCCGAACTTGCTGTCTGAATCCAGGCCCAGGTCTTCGTGGGTCAGCAGCGGCAGGTTGCCCAGGGCTTCCCGCAACGGGCGCATCAGCAGCGGGTAGCGCCGCCCCTTGCTGCCAACAATGACCTCATCCGGCGGCGCCGGGGAAAAGCTCCGCAGGGCGCTCACAATAGCATTAACCGTAAACGCCACGAACGTCTCCAGGATGCTGGGGGGGGTCAACCCGGCGGCGCGCGCCTCTTCCCACAGTCGTTGCGCCGCCGACTCAGCGAACGCATACTCGCTGAGCGTCTTGGGGGGGCGGCGTCTGAGATACGGATCCGCCAGCAGATGAGCCAGAAAAGCTTGATTGACACCGCCGTCGCTACGGTCTTCCTCCGCCATCTGGCTCAGGTGAGCTTCCGCAACGTCAACCAGGGCCGTACCCGGCCCGACTTCAAAGGCGAGCGGCTGGTCAGTAGACGACCGCGGCGGGATCAACACCATGCTGGCAATACGATCCAGGTAGAGAACGGCCCGGTAAGCGGTAGGATGGCGCAGCAGCAACCAGTCCACGTACCCAATCAGCGGCGCGCCCTGCCCGCCAGCCGCCATATCGCGCTGGCGGAAACCGCCGATCGTCGTGATCCCCGTCCACTCCGCCACGATGGACGCCTGGCCAAGTTGCAGCGAGGTCATCACCCGCCCGTCATCGCCGACCTCATGACGGATGTTGTGCCCCTTAACGCCAATCAGATCGACCTGCTCCGGGTAATACCCGGCGGCGGCAATGCCTTCCAGCACGGCAGCGGCAAAGGTCTCTCCGATGGCCACGTCCAGCAGACACAGGTCGGCAATGTCAATGCCTTCGGGCTGGCGAGCGGCAATCACCAGCTTGCTCAGTTCCTGCGGCCAGGGAATGGATAACGCGGAAAGCACCTCGGCGCGCAGATCAGGTGGCGCGCCATTGATCTCGCAGACGGCGACATCGATCCCGGCGATCGATGCATCGGACATCACTCCTACCACGATCATAGCGTCTCATCTCCCCCGTCGGCCCCTTGTCGGGGAACCCATCCGGCCATGCCCGACCCGCGCCGATCATCCAGCGCACTGCCGCCAGCGATCAGGCTGGATGCCCCACCAAGCAAAAGCACTCTTGCCAGCAAACAGGGTATTCTTCCGCAAAAACAGCGATGAGCGCAGGAGCGACTGTCCTGTCAAAAGGTATTATTGTGTACTGGCCCGCAGCTAGACCGCCACCGAATCGGCTGCTTTGCCTCCTGTGGCATGCCCGCAGATGTAAGAAAAGCAGGCTCAGCGCCAGAATGTACAACCTGACCGCATTATACAGCAAATCCGTCAAGAAGACGCAGCCGCCACCTGCTGTTTGCCACCGCCAATCACTCGTGCTTTCGGCCATCCTCTGGTAATGTCAGTGGGCGCGATCAGCGGAGTGACTTACGAGGGAGTGATCCCTATGCCTACCTATCCCTTCTGGCAGGTTGATGCCTTTACGCGGCAGCCGCTCGGCGGCAACGCCGCCGCCATCGTCTTTGACGCCGATGACCTGACCGAAGCGCAGATGCAGGCCATCGCCATCGAGATGAACCTCTCCGAAACTGCATTTGTCATGCGCTCATCGGTTGCTGACTTCCGCGTCCGCTACTTCACCACCTTCGGGGAAATCCCGCTGGCCGGGCATCCGACCATCGCCACCTTCCACGCCCTGGCGGAAGCCGGGCGCATCCGGGGTGAAGGGCGTGTCCGGGCCACCCAGGAACTGGGGATCGGCGTCCTGCCGGTGGAGATCGACCTGTGGGATGGTCGCCCACAGCGGGTGATCATGTCGCAGAAGCCGCCTGTCTTCCTGCGCACCTATGCCCCGGAACCCTGGACAGCCGCCCTGGGCATCACACCGGATGATCTGCTGCCCGGCTACCCGATTCAGACAGTCTCCACAGGTACGCCGCAGATCATGATCCCGGTGCGCTCGCTGGATGTACTGCGGCGCGTGGAAGCCAGCACCAGCGCGCTCAAGGCCCTGCGGACGGAAGGCGACTGGTTCAGCGTGCATATCTTTACGCTGGAAGCTCTGGATCCGGCCCACGCCGCTCATGCCCGGCACTTCGCCCCCGGCGATAATGTCTTCGAGGACCCGGTGACCGGCTCGGCTACCGGCAACATGGCGGCCTACCTGTTCCGCTACGGCCTGATCGACCGGCGCATTTTCACCGTCGAGCAGGGCCACCTGATGAACCGCCCTGGCCTGGTGGATGTTGAGCTGGAAGGCGCCCCGGAGGCCATCACCGCTGTGCGTATCGCTGGCTCCGCCGTGACAGTCATCCGGGGGGAACTGTACCTGTAGCGCCCTGCCGCGCCAGATCAGCAAGGTGAACCGAACACTGTGACCATCCTGCCCCGCCGCCTCTTTGCTCAGCGTTACCCTCGCCAGATGTGGGTGCTCTTCTGGGGGACGCTGATCAGCATCACCGGCCAGAGCCTGGTCTGGCCATTCCTGACGATTCACATCCGCCAGCAGCTCGGTGTCCCGCTAACGCAGATCACGCTGCTATTTACGCTGCAATCGCTGGGCACGATGGCGGCCACCGCCGCGCTCGGCCCGGCGGTAGATCGCTTTGGCCGCAAGTGGGTGATGGTGATCGGCCCGCTGATCAGCGCCGGGGCGCAGATCATGATGGCAGGCGCTGATACCTATGCGGCCTGGGCGGTGTTGCTGGTGCTGTACGCCTCAGCAGGCGTCGGTTTTTCGCTGGGCAGCCAGGCGATGATCGCCGACATGATCCCGCCCGAACAGCGCACAGAAGCCTACGCGCTGATGCGCATGGCGTCCAACAGCGGGATCGCTGTCGGCCCGGCCATCGGCGGATTCATCATCACCCTGTCATATGCCATCTCCTTCCTGACAGCGGCGACGATCCAGATCGGCCTGGGCCTGACTGCCCTGTTCCTGCTGCGGGAGACGCTTACCGACGAGATTCGCCAGCGGCAGGACTCGGCCCGGGGAGCCAGCCGGGGTTACGGGCCGCTCTTCCGGGATAGTGCCTTCATGTCCTTCTGGGGGGTCTACCTGCTACTGGAGATGGCCGCCTCACTGGTCTTCACCCTGCTTTCGGTCTACGTCAAGGAGCAGTACCGTATCCCGGAGAATCAGTTCGGCTTCATCATCGGCACCAATGCTGTAATGGTCGTCCTGTTCCAGTACGCGGTGACCCGGATCACGCGCCGCTACCGTCCGTTGAGTGTGATGGCCGTCAGCGCCCTGTTCTATGCCGGAGGGCTGGCGATCTTTGCCACGGGTCAGGTCTTTCTGGCCTTCTGGGTGGGCATCGTGATCATGACCATCGGGGAACTGATCATCGCCCCGACCGCTACCACACTGGTTGCGGCGCTGGCCCCGGCGGATATGCGCGGGCGATACATGGGCGTATACGGCCTGTCCTACCGCATTGGTGGCGGGATCGGCCCGGTTATCGGCGGCTGGCTGGGGGATCGCTTCCTGCCTGCTGCCATCTGGTACTTCGGCACGGCAGCCTCGCTGCTGGCGGCGGGTGGCTTCGCCTGGCTGAGCCGGGGCCGTACGATCCGCAAGACCGGGGAAGAGACCGCCCGCGCTGCGTGAGTTACGCTAGGCGACAGGCGCAAAGTGGTTGAGAAAGGGGAAATACCGATGAACACCCCGCAGGAAGTCGCAGCCCGCGCCGCCGAACTATTGCAGGCGGGTTGCGTGCTGATAGACCTGGAAACAACCGGCATGGCCGATGATCCCGGCGTGCAGGTCATTGAGGTGGCTATCATTGACGCGGCGGGCACGGTCCTACTCAACACGCTGGTCAGACCACAAGGGCGCATCCCGCCCGATGCATCCCGTATCAACCGTATCTACGACGCCGACGTGGCTGACAAACCGCCTTTCCCGGCGGTCTACCCGCAGATCGTCAATTTGCTCAATGGCCGGGTGGTCATTGCCTACAATCACGAATTCGAGCAGGGCGTGCTACGCCATGTGTGCCGCCGCCACATGCTGCCGGAGCCGAAGCCCGCCGAGTGGTGGTGCGCTATGCGCGCCTACACCACCTTCATCGGAGCGCTGCGTTACACCCGCCTGGGCGATGCCTGCCGCCGCGAAGGAATCCCAGTCGAGAATGTCCACCGCGCCCTCGGTGATGTCCTGCTCACGCTGGCGCTGGTCAGGAAGATGGCCGCTGCTGCCGCCCCGACCCAGCCGCGTTTGTTCTGAGTGACGCCCTACTCCGGCTTGCCCGCGATGCTGCGGAGAAAACGGCCAGGGCGTGCAGGCATCCATCCGCCGGTCCTGACCAAGCCAGGTCTGACCTGCCCGGTAGCCTTGCCTACTATGGCGAGGCCGCTATATAGCAATATACTGTTGCACGCTCCTCACCTGACCTCCCGGCTTCCCGGTTTCCTGGCCTCCTGGTCTCCATTCACGTCTGTGGGCGGTCTACCACCGCTCGCACCGCCTCCACTAGTGTGCCATCGGCCACCATGCGCCGCACTGCCTCAATATCCGGCGCCAGTACATGATCGTGATCCCAGAAGCGCACGGCTCCCCGCACCAGATCATAGGCCGCCTGCGTGCCCCGCCCCAGCTTCGCCCCCTCCGGCAGTGTCCGCCGCCGGAAGTCGATCGCCTGCGCTGCACACAACAACTCGATAGCCACGACAGTCTCAGCATTGATCAGGATTTCATGGGCCTGGCGGGCAGCGGTCGCACCCATGCTGACGTGATCCTCCACGTCAGCCGAAGTCGAGGCGTTGTCCACCACCGCCGGATGGGCCAGCACCTTATTCTCCGCCACCAGCGCCGCCGAGGTGTACTGAGCGATCATCAGGCCGTTTTCCAGCCCACCGTGTTCGGTCAGGAACAGCGGCAACGCGCCGTCATGCTTGGAGGGATCGACCAGCCGGGCCTGCCGCCGCTCGCTGATGCTGGCCAGGTCGGTCAGGGCCATACCCAGATAGTCCATCGCCATCGCCACCGGCGCGCCGTGGAAATTACCGCCGCTGATCACCTCCGCCCGGCCATCTTCCCCAACAAACACCAGCGGATTATCGTTGGCGGAGTTCAATTCGATGTTCAGTACCCAGCTGGCGTAAGCCACGGCATCGCGCACAGCGCCATGTACCTGCGGCATGCAGCGCAACGAATAGGCGTCCTGAATGTCAGTCGGGTCGTGCGGGCGCAGGAAGGTGCTACCGGCGATGATCTCACGCAGGTGGGCCGCTGCGTCGATGGCGCGGGGATGCGGGCGGACCATCATCAGCCGCGCGTCAAAGGCTGCCGGCGTGCCGCGCATCGCCTCCAGCGACATCGCCCCGGCTACATCCGCCAGGCACACCAGCCGCTCGGCGCGGTAGGTGGTCAGCGCCCCCAGAGCGGTCATGAAGGCCGTGCCATTGAGCAGGGCCAGCCCTTCTTTGGCCTGCAGCGTCACCGGGGTGATGCCCGCCCGCCGCAGCGCCTCCCCGCCGGGCAGCCGCTCGCCCTGGTACACGGCCTCGCCTTCGCCGATCAGGACAAGCGCCAGGTGGGCCAGCGGAGCCAAGTCGCCGGATGCGCCCAGCGATCCCTGCTGCGGCACGACCGGGTAGACGCCCCTGCGCAGCATGTCCAGCAACGTGTCGATGATCACGGGGCGCACGCCGGAAAAGCCTTTGGCCAGGGTATTGGCGCGGACAACCAGCATCGCCCGTACCGTCGCCTCGTCGGCCAGCGGGCCGACGCCCGCCGCGTGGCTGCGAAGCAGGTTTACCTGGAGCGCTGCCGTCTGTTCCGGGCGGATCAGCTTTTTCTTAAACGCACCAAAGCCTGTCGTGATGCCGTAGGCGATCTCGCCCGCCGCCACCAGCCGCTGCACAGCCTCATGGCAGGCCTGGACGCGCGCTCTTGCCGGCGGGCTGAGGACGGCGTCAGCCCCCTCCATCGCTACCGCCCACACGTCCTCGATTTTCAGGCTCTCACCGTCAAGTACAAGCGTCTGCATGGCTCCCCCTGCGCGTGATTTTTCCACCCGGACGACCGACCTGCAACCGATCATCACACATCTGGCTTGCAGAGGCAAAAACGTCCCATCTCGCCCTGCCGTGTCCGTCCTGAAACCGGGCCGACAGGCGTTTGACATCCGCCTGACACACCCCGCGCCATGCTACAATGGCAGTATCATCCGACTGATCGCAAAAGGGGTTGTCTGATGAACTGCCCCCGCTGTCATGCCGCTGATCTGGCCTTTGACTGGAGCATTGGGACGATGCGCTGCCCGGCCTGTGGCTTTCGCCCTGACGCAGCGCACGGCGCGGAACGCCCTGCCAACGCGCCCCCCCGACCTCCGGTCGCCTTCCCGCCGCCCCCCGGCCTCGATCTGGACGATCTGCCCGCCACCCTGGACGACTTCACCCGTGTACGCCTGCGCGGGCGGCTGCAGGACGTGATGTGGGCGCTGGCGAGGGGCAATCAGGACGAAGTCCGCCGCAAGCTGGAAGCCGTCCTGGAGATCAGCGACGAGCACGCCGACACCTGGCTACATCTGGCCGCGCTGGCTGCTGATGCGGACGAACAGCGCCGCTGCCTGGAACATGTGATCGCCCTCAAGCCCGGCCATCCGCTGGCTATGCGCTTGCTGGCTGAACTGGATGGCGCGCTGCAACCGGAGAAACCGTCGCGCCCTGCCGCCAATCTGGCTCCCGGCCAGGTCCCGACCGAGCGCCTGGTCTGCCCGCAGTGTGGCGGGCAATTGACCTACAACGAGGCTGAGCGTCTGGTCTACTGCCGCTTCTGTGGTTACCAGATCGTGGACGCCGACGCGCTGGACCGCACCGACCGCCATGAAACCGTTCTGGAAGGCAACCTCCGGCGCAAGACTGCGGCCCACGAGTGGCATATTGGCCCGCGCTGGCTGCGTTGCCAGTCGTGCGGGGCGATCACTACCCTGGCCCCCACCACCCTGACCACCACCTGCCGGTTCTGTCAGTCGCAACATCTGGTGCAGGAGAGTGTCAGCCACACCTTTGAACAGCCTGATGTGATCGTGCCGTTCACGCTCAGCCAGGCGGAGGCGCAACAGGCGGTCGAGGAATTCCTGCGTAGCGGGTTGCGGCGGATCACTCGCCTCTTCGCCGATGACATAGCCCGTATTGACCTGCAGGGGAGCTACCTGCCCTTCTGGGTCTTCGATGCGGACATGATCGTCAACTGGTCATGGACACGGGCGGCGGCGAGCGGCCAACACCCCGTGCTACTCAGCGATGTGCTGCATCCTGCCGTGCCAAACCCATCCCCTGCCCTGCTGAGGCAGTTGGAGCCGTACGATCTCCGGCGCGGCGTAGACTATGATCCACGCCTGCTAGCCGCCTTCCCGGCCCAGATTTACGCGACCGACATGACTCAGGCCTCGCTGGATGTCCGCCCGCGCCTGACGCGGGAAGCCCTGCATCGTGCCGGGGTGAGTCTGCGCCTGCACCGTCCGCGCAACACCGGCTATAACAACGATCCCGGCTCGCTGCAAATTAGCGCTTATACCCAGTTCATGACCTACCGCCTGGCGCTGCTGCCGGTATGGGTAGGGCAACTGATCGAGATTGACGGCGACACCCGGCTGGTGCTGGTCAACGGGCAAACAGGTCATGTGGCGCTGGACAAGCTACGCAGGGCGCCCAGGCCATGAGCCGGATGAGAGATGCAGGGCGATGCACAGCAGCCCTCTGCCGCTACATGGCGCTGGCTTCCTTGACAAAGTAGCTCTCGCACGCGTCATCGATCAATTCCGGCGTCATATGGCGTGGCTGACCCTCATACTCGCACATCGCCGCCACAATGCTCAGGATATCCCGTGGATGAACGGCCTGCAGCTTGCGTTGCGGTTCGCGGTACCAGCGTTGCAGCAGATGAACAAATGAATCGCGATCAAAGGGCAGGTTCAACTGCTCACAGACACGGGTAAAGATCTGGTAGAACATCCGCTCATCGGGCCGGGTCACGGCCACCTTGACCTGGATACGGCGCAGGAAAGCATCGTCAACCAGGTCCTGGGGATCGAGGTTAGTGCTAAACACCAGGAACTGACGGAAGGGTACCTGCATGGTCTGGCCGGTGCGCAGGCGCAGGTAGTCCACCCGCGATTCCAGCGGCACAATCCAGCGGTTAAGTAGCGCCGCCGGGCTGATCCGCTGCCGCCCGAAGTCGTCGATCAGGAACATACCGCCGTTGGCCTTCATCTGTAGTGGCGCTTCGTAGAATTTGGCCACCTCATCGTAGCGCAACTCCAGCGCGTCCAGCGTCAGTTCACCGCCCACCGTCACCGCCGGGCGATAGAACAGCCCCCAGCGCCGGTCAACGTTCAGCAGTGCGGCCCGCTCCGGCGGCAAAGAGGCTGAGCGGTGGATCAGCGGATCGAAGATGGTGATGATCTGCCCGGCGACGGTGACAGCATAAGGCAGCCAGATCGGGCTTTCGCCGCTGAGCAGGCGGGCGATAGAGGCGGCAATGGTCGACTTACCGTTGCCAGGCGGGCCATAGAGAAACAGCGAATGCCCGGCATTGATCGCCGGCCCGATCCGGCGGTGGAAGTTATCGGGCAGCACCAGATCGCTCAGGGCCTGCCTGACCGTCTCCGGTCGGACGACCTCCGCCTGTTCCGTCTGCATCAGAATGGCCTGGCTGTAGCGCTCCAAGGAGAGGGGGGCCGGGCCGACATAAGCGCTGCGCTCAAACGCCTCACGGGCGCGGGCGCGTCCTTCTTCGGTCAGGGAATAGACGTAGCTCATGCGGCCAACTACCCCCGCCGAGGCGACCTCCACCATATGCTCGTACTGCATCTGTTGGAGCAGCGAATCAAGCACGTGGCCATGCACACGGATGACTTCGGTCGCCCGGCTCAGGCTGACCTGCCCTTCGTTATACAGCAGCCGCAGCAGGAGATCATTGACAATGATAACCGGGATGTCCAGCTCTTCCACCGTCTCAGCAGCGGCGATCACATCGGTCAGGGTGAGATCTTTCAGGGCCACGGCTCAAACTCCCCGCTACACTTCGGTTGAGGGTTCAGCTGTACAGCGTTGCCCATCAGTATAGTGACAGGCGGGGATTCCGACCAGCCAGCTGTTGTGTTTCGGCCTGCCCGAACTACAATCACCATTACGTGCTGCGAGCAGGCTCAGGAAACCAGCCATGTACTCTCCCTACCAGCGGCGAAGACTCCGCCGCATCCTCTGGTGGCAACTCGCCCTGATGGCCCTGATCGTTGTGCTGATCGTGATCGGCTGGGAGCACCTTGGCACGCCGCTGCTCAGCCCGCGCCCGGCCTCAACACCTACCCTGCCGCCAGAACTAGCCCCTGGCCTCACCCCAACCATGCCGGAACGGCTGACTCGCGCCGATGTCCTGCCCACGCCAACCATCGATCCGGTGGCCATACCGCGAGCAATCACTTTCCCCGGCGCGCTGGTTACCTCCCGCATCATCAACGCTGCCCGCACCGCCCAGAGCTGGGAGACGCGCTATCTGGGCGACTCGGTCGGCCATCTGCAGGGCACCAGCTGGATCGGCGAGCCAGGTGGCAACATCGTCCTGGCCGGGCATGTGACCAACGAGCGCGGCGAGCCGGGACCCTTCGCCTACCTGTTTGAGGCGCAGATCGGCGATGAGGTGATCCTGCTCGATGGCGAGCGGGAATATCCCTACCGCGTCACTGCCATCGTGCGGGTGCCGCCCGACGCCATCGAATACGTAGCCCAGGATGGTATCCCGCGCCTGACGCTGATCACCTGTGATGACTGGGACCTGGCACGGCAGGAATACGACACGCGCCTGGTGGTCGTCGCCGAGCCGGTTGGCGGGCCATAGACGGCGCTGCCGGGGCGTCACGGTCTTCCCACGGAACCATGTTCGCCATACCTACCGCCGGACCTGGCGTTCACTGGTGTTGCTGAGTGTCTGGCAGATCGAGCGCGCCCAGCGTTCAACCCGGTCACAATAGTTGTCAGCATCGCCGGGAGATACATCGACGATGGTCACCGGCCAGTGTACCGCGTGCTCCAAAGTTGCAGCAGTGCCAGCGATCTTCCAGGTGCGCCGGCCTGAATCCAGACGCTGGCGGTTGCGGCGGCGCGCGTTGGCCGGGCTATCGCCGCGCTCCACAAAGGCGACGAGCAACGTCTTTGCTTCCGCCAATCCCTGCGCAGAGTACGCGCTCGGATGCTGGATGCCATAACACAGCACAGTCAGATGGTGCACTGCCCCGGCTCCAGCCGGGTCTTCGAACTCCCGCGCCAGCATCCGCTCAAAGTGCTCCCAACAGGTGATACCATCCTGCCAGCGCGCCCCGCATTCCGGGCAGGTTGCTGCTTCGCTCATCGCCGCCCCCGGGTCTCCGCCGCTACCGAATAAAAAACCAGCCGGTTGGCTGGTCATGGTGATGAGCGCGGAGGGATTCGAACCCCCAACCAAAGGCTTAAAAGGCCCCTGCTCTGCCGTTGAGCTACGCGCCCACATGTCCTCACTATAGCACAAAGCTGTGCGCCGGTACAGGGTTTTTCTGCGGTGCGATTCCGCCGACTTTGATTGCATTACGCTTGTGTATGTTGCATAATCGGGCATGGTCAGAACCATGATCCTGTTCACCGGGCGGGCGGATGACGCGGCGCGTAGCGCCTCTCCGCCGGCCATATGGCTTGAGTCCCGTCCGTCTACCAAGGAGAAGAGATTTATGGCCAGGCAGAAGATCACCTACACGACCCTTTCCGCCGACAACGAGGAGTTGCACATCGAGTTCGAAAAAGCTGTCGAGCGCCTGAGCGCCGAGTTCGGCAGGATACATCCGCAGTTCATCGGGGCTGAACGGCGGACAGGCCGTCCTACCTTCGAATCGCGCAGCCCGATCGACACCGATATTGTCGTCGGCCACTTCCAGCGCGGCACCCGCGAAGATGCCCAGGACGCCATCGCTGCCGCCCGCGCTGCCTACCCCGCCTGGAGCGCCACGCCCTGGGAAGAACGCTGCGCCATCCTGGAACGGATCGCCGAACTGATCAGCGCCCGCGTCTACGATCTAGCGGCGGTGATGGTCATGGAGATGGGCAAGAGCCGCATCGAGGCCCTGGGCGAGGTCGAAGAGTCGGCTGACCTGATCCGTTGGAATGTCAAACAGATGCGGGAAAACAACGGCTACGTCAAGCCGCTTGGCTCCTACGACCCCAAGAAGGATGTCAACTTCAGCGTACTGCGCCCGTATGGCGTCTGGGCCGTGATCTCACCCTTCAACTTCCCGATGGCCCTGGCGGTCAATCCGGCGGCGGCGGCCCTGTTGATGGGCAACACGGTTGTGTGGAAGTACTCGTCCGATACCCCGCTGGTCGGCGTCAAAGTCACCGAGTTGTTCCTGGAAGGCGGCCTGCCAAAGGGCGCCCTCAACTATGTAACTGGCGGCGGTGGCTCCGTTGGGGCGGAGTTGATCGATAACCCCGGCGTTGACGGCATCACCTTCACCGGCAGCTACGATGTCGGCTATAACATGGTCTACAAGAAGTTCGCCAAGACCTACCCCAAGCCGGTCATCGTGGAGATGGGCGGCAAGAACCCGGCCATCGTCACCGCCTCGGCGGATCTGGACATAGCAGCCATGGGCGTCGTCCGCGCCGCCTTTGGCCTGGACGGGCAGAAGTGCTCGGCCTGCTCGCGGGTGTATGTTCAGGAAGAAGTCAAGGATGCTTTCATCGCCAGGCTACTGGAAACCACGCAGCGGGTAGTCGTCGTCGGCGACCCGCGCGACCGCCGCACCTTCATGGGGCCGGTCGTCAACAGCAACGCCTACGAAGACTACAAGCGCTATGTTGCCAAGGCCCGCGCTGACGGCCAGATTCTCTACGGTGGCAATGTCCTGACCGACGGCCCCTTCGCCAAAGGCTACTATGTGGAACCGACCATCTTCACCGGCGTGCCGGAAGATCACGAACTGGTCAAGCATGAGATGTTCCTGCCAATCCTGTACGTTGGCACCTTCAAGACCCTGGAGGAAGCCCTGCGCAAGGCCAACGATACCGAATACGGCCTGACCGCCGGTTTCTTCAGCAAGGACGAAGCCGAGATCCAGTACTTCTTTGACCACATCGAGGCCGGTGTCGTGTACGTTAACCGCGCCGCCGGGGCGACCACCGGCGCCTGGCCGGGCATTCAGGCCTTCGGCGGCTGGAAAGCCAGCGGCTCCACAGGCAAGGCTATCGGCTCCTACTACACCGTCCCCCAGTATGGTCGGGAGCAGAGCCGCACACGCATCATCGGCTAAGGCGGCAGTTCTGGCGGCGGGCCGGGACACCCCGGCCTGCTGCTCTTCCCCGCGCTGGTCCGCCGGATGCGTGGCCAAAGCCCTTCCGGATGGGCGATTTTTGTGTTAAAGCAATAAGATGTACACTGCATGGGGCATTGCCGGCCTGGTGGCTGCCATCCAGAGCCGGCACGCAAGGAACCGCCATGAACAAGATCATCAGCATGAAGGAAGCCATTCAGGAATTTGTCCATGATGGCGCAACGCTGGCTATCGAGGGCTTCACCGGGCTGATCTGTTTCGCCGCCGCCCACGAGATCATCCGCCAGGGCCGCCGCGATCTGACCCTCTGCCGTATGACGCCCGATCTGATCTACGACCAGATGGTCGCCGCGGGTACTGCCCGCAAGCTGATCTTCAGCTACCTGGGCAACCCTGGCGTTGGCTCCCTGTACGCCATCCGCCGCGCCGTGGAACAGGGCATCCCCGCCCCGCTGGAGATCGAGGAATACACCCATTTCGGCATGATCGGGCGCTATATTGCCGGGGCAGCACGGCTGCCGTTCTTCCCGCTGCGCAGCAATAGCGGCAGCGACCTGCCCGCCCACAACCCGGCCATCAGGACCGTGCAGAGTCCCTACGCCGATGGCGAGGTGATCTCCGTTGTGCCGCCACTCAACCCGGATGTCGCCATCCTTCACGCGCCGCGTTGCGACGCCAGCGGCAACACCCAGGTCTGGGGTCTGGTGGGGATGCAAAAAGAGGTCGCCTTCGCCGCCGAAAAGGTGATCGTTGTGGTGGAAGAGGTCGTAGATGAGCGCATCATTCGCTCCGACCCCAACCGCACGCTGATTCCCGGCCTGATCGTCGATGCGATTGTCGTCGAGCCGTACGGCGCTCACCCCTCCTACGTGCAGGGTTACTACGACCGCGACAACGCTTTCTACCTGGAATGGGGCGAGCTTTCCAAAGACATTGAGGCAACCAACCGCTGGCTGGAGGAATGGGTCTACGGCGTGCCGGATCGGGCTGCCTACCTGAAGAAGCTGGGCGAAGAAACGCTGGCCAGACTGCGCCCTGGCCAGGCGCCCAGTGAGCCGGTCAACTACGGCGTGTATGCCTGACCGAAAGGAGCCAGGGGGCATGACCACCGACCGTTACCCGATCACCTGGCAGAACCGCCTGGTGGGTTATGTGCAAAACCCAACCCGCTGGCCGGTCGTCTGGCGTGGGCGCTGGCTCCCGGCGGAAACAGACGCCACCGCCGAGTTTCTGGCGGCGCTGGCCAACGGACGCTACCTGTGGGTGAGCGTACCCGATGAGCAGGGGCGTGAACTGTTCGCCACGATCGAGCAGCCGCCCCGTACGGAGATCGAGTTACGCTTCAGTGTGGATGAGCAGGAGACGCTAAAGTTCCCCCCGGAGGATACCGAAGACCTGAATTCCCGCCTGCGCGGGGAGTAACCCCGCCCCCTTTCGGGCGGGCCAGTCCTGGCTGAGGATCGTGACCAATGACTGACCAAGCCTATACCGCTTCCGAGATGATGATCGCCGTCGCTGCCCGGCACCTGGCCGGCGCACAGACGGCTTTTGTCGGGGTTGGCATCCCCAACATCGCCTGCAACCTGGCCATCCGCACCACCAACCCCGGCCTGGCCCTGATCTACGAATCGGGCGTCTACGGTGCACAACCGGCCCGCCTGCCGCTTTCCATTGGCGATCCCACGCTGGTCAGCGGCGCGGCGGCGGTGATGCCCATGGCCGACCTGTTCATGTACTACCTGCAGGGAGGCCTGGTCGACGTGGCCATGCTCGGCGCGGCCCAGATCGACCGCTTTGGCAACCTGAACAGCACCATCGTCGGCACGGACTACGCCCATCCCAAAGTGCGTCTGCCCGGCAGCGGCGGCGCCTGTGAGATCGCCATCAACGCCCGCCGTATCCTGAATATCACCCGCCTGAGCAAACGCACGTTTGTGGAGAAGGTGGACTTCCTGACCAGCCCTGGCTTCCTGAGCGGGCGCGCTGAGCGGGTGGCGCTGGGCATGCCCGGCGACGGCCCGCAGGCAGTGATTACTGACAAAGCCGTGCTCGACTTTGATCCGGAGAGCGGGGAGATGCGCCTGGCCGGGTTATACCCCGGCGTGACGATCGATGATGTCCGCGCTGGAGTGGGCTGGGACCTGCGCGTCGCTCCGGAACTGGCCACGGTGGAGCCGCCTACGCTGGAAGAATTGCGCATCATGCGCGAAGAGCTGGACCCGACCGGCCTCTACCGCGCCTAGGCGCAGCCCCCCTGCAACGGGAAAACCATGCCGCGGCAACAAACGGGACTTTCACGGCGGGCGATGCTGGCTCTGCTGGGCCTCGGCGGGCTGACAGTCGCCGGAGGCGCTGGCGGGGCCTTGCTGTTGCTTTTGCTACGCGCTGCGCGCCAGCTGGTGGCGCTGCCCACCTCCCCAACCCCGCCGCCCGCGGCCCTGATCCCGCCGCCGATCGTCCCACGCGCCCAATGGGGCGCGCTGCCGCCGGATCACAACGCCCCCAATGAGCCAGGGTTCTACAGCCTGGACAATCCAGAGGGCTGGCGCGTCTATGAGGGCGATTTACGCGCGGTATACCGGACTGTGGTCATCCATCACTCAGCCAACTATGGCCGTGACGACATTGACACGCTGCTGTACATCCAGCGCCGTCACCGCGAGGAACGCGGCTGGGCCGATGTCGCCTATCACTTCTTCGTCGGTCGGGAAGGAATGATCTACGCCGGGCGTCCGCTGGATGTGCGCGGCACACATGTGGCAGGGTATAACACGGGCAGCGTCGGCGTGTGCCTGCTGGGCAACTTTGAAGAGACCGAACCGACCGTGTCGCAACTGGCCAACACACTGCTGCTGGTGCAGTGGCTGGCAGCGATACTCGGCCTGACTCATCTGGCCGGGCACAGCGAATTCAACCCGGAGACCGAATGCCCCGGTGACCACCTGATTCCGTACCTGGACGTGCTCGCCGCCGGGTCGGGCCTGGCGCGCGGCACGGGCGGCTACGTACCCTCAGAGGAGCAGCTCCTGCTGACCCTCCCCGCTGCGAGCGCCGGTCAGAGTCCATGATTCCGGGCCGCTGCAGGAATCACCGGCCAGACCTCTGCAACAGGTGTATGCTGTAATACCAGGAAAGGAGTACGGCGTCCCTTCTCTGTGTCGCAGGACGCGGAACCACCCATGAGTCCACAACACCCTGACGGCCATGTCCTTTACCGCCGCATGTGGCACACCTATCCGACTGTCGTGCACGGCGAAGGCATCACCCTGATCGATGACGCTGGCCGCCGCTATCTTGATGCCGCTGGTGGGGCCATCGTGGTCAATACCGGGCACGGCGTGCAGGCCATCGCCCGCGCCATCGCCGAACAGGCAGCACAGATTGCCTACGTGCACGCGGAGAAATTCACCACCCCCGTGCTGGAGGAATACGCTGCCGCACTGGCTGAAGTCATCCCTCTGCCCGGTGTGCGCTTCTTCCCGCTGACCACCGGCAGCGAAGCCAACGAGGGCGCGATCAAGCTGGCCCGCCAGCTCCAGCTCATCCGTGGCCACCCGGATCGCTATCTCATTATCGGCCGCTGGCGCTCCTATCACGGCACCACGCTGGGCACGCTGGCGGTCGGCGGGCGGCTGGCCGCGCGGGAACGCTTCCGCCCCATGATGCCGGACATGCCGCATATTGAGCCGCCGACCTGCTACCGCTGCCCGCTGGGCAAGACTTACCCCACCTGTGGCATCGCCTGCGCCGACCTGCTGGAAGCCACCATCGTAGAACACGGGCCGGAGCGAGTCGCCGCCTTCATTGCCGAGCCGGTCTCCGGCGCGGCGCTCGGCGCTACCGTCCCGCCACCGGAATACTGGCCGCACATCCGCGAGATTTGCGACCGCTACGGCATCCTGCTCATCGCTGACGAAGTGATGTGCGGGTTCGGGCGGACGGGTCGCTGGTGTGCTTTTGAGCACTTCAACTTCACCCCGGACATCCTGACGATGGGCAAGGGGCTGGCAGGCGGGGTCTTCCCCCTGTCGGTGCTGGCCGTCAGCGGCGCGCTGGTTGAGGAACTGGTCGCCGCCCGGCAGGACATCGCCCATGCCGGCACGTTCTCCCACCACCCGGTCGGCGCCGCCGCCGGTCTGGCCACCCTGCGCTACCTGCAGGAGCACGATCTGGTTGCTGCCGCAGCGCGCAAGGGTGTCATCCTCGGCGAGATGCTGCATGAGGCGCTGGACCATCTGCCCGGAGTCGGCGACGTACGCGGCCTGGGCCTGATGTGGGGCGTCGAATTCGTAGCGGACAAAGCCACACACGCGCCTTTCCCGTCCAGACTGGGCGTTGCCGGGCGTGTCTTCGATGCCGCCCGCGAACTGGGACTGATGCTCTACCCGGCCCAGGGCGCTGTTGACGGCGCCAGCGGCGACTGTGTCATGATCGGCCCGCCAGCCATCATCACTGAAGCGGAAATGCAGCAGGTCGTCGCTCTGCTGGCGCAGGCTATCCGCGCCGCTGTGCCGACACAAACAGGCCGCTGACCCGCCAGGCAAACGTGATCCGCGCTACCATCCTACAGGAAGGACAGACAGCAGTATGAGGCAGGCAGGTATCGTCAGCGTACTGGGGGGATCGGCGCCCGCACCCGGCTCCCCGGCCTACCAGGAAGCGTACACCCTCGGGCGATTGCTGGCGGAAGCCGGTTACACCGTCGCCAGCGGCGGCTATAGTGGCACGATGGAAGCCGTTAGCCGCGGCGCGGCAGAAGCCGGCGGGCATGTCATTGGCGTGACCACCGATCGGCTCAACCGCTGGGAAGCACGTACCATCCACCCCAACCCCTGGGTCCGCGAGGAGATCCGCTTCCCTACTTTGCGCGAGCGATTGATCCACCTGATCACCTTCAGCGACGCGCTGATCGCCCTGCGCGGCGGGATCGGCACCCTGAGCGAGGTATCGCTGGCCTGGAGCCTGATGCAGGTCGGCGAGATTGCTGTCCGCCCGCTGATCCTGGTCGGGGAAAGCTGGGGAGCATTGCTGCGTCAGTTCTACGGGAACGGCGAATATATCCGCGACAAGGACATGCGCCTCTGGCAATGCGTGGACGGGCCAGCAGCAGCCGTTGCCGTCCTGAATGGCCACACGGAGGCAGACAAGGAGCAAGACCATGCTTGAACTGGCGATCATGATTGAGGGGCAGGACGGCCTGAACTGGCCACGCTGGAAGCATCTAGCCCGCGCTGTTGAAGATCTGGGTTTTGTCGGGCTGTACCGTTCCGACCACTTCACCAACGCCAACCCACCAGAGAAGGACTCGCTGGAACTATGGGTCTCGCTGACCTGGCTGGCCAGCCACACCAGCCGGATCGAATTCGGCCCGCTGGTTTCGCCGGTCTCCTTCCGCAATCCGGTCTTCACCGCCCGGATCGCCGCGCAGGTGGATGATCTGAGCGGTGGACGGCTCACCCTGGGTGTCGGCGCGGGCTGGCAAGAGCGCGAGCACACCATGTTTGGCTATGACCTGCTTGACGTGGAGGCGCGCTTTGCCCGCTTTGAGGAAGCCCTGCAGGTGATCAACGGCCTGCTGCGCAGCAAAGAACGGGTGACCTTTTCCGGGGCTTACTACCGCCTGCAGGAGGCAATCCTGTTGCCGCGCCCGGCGCGGCCCGGCGGCCCGCCGATCCTGATCGGCGGCAACGGCCCGCAGCGAACACTACCCCTGGTCGCCCGCTATGCGGACGAATGGAACGGCGTCTACCTCCCCGCCGGGCGCTTTGCCGAACTCAATGCCCGGCTGGACGAACTGCTCCAGACTGTCGGTCGTGCGCCGAATGAGGTGCGCCGTTCGCTGATGACAAACATCCAGTTTGGCCGGCATGAGGCCGAGCTTCACGCCCTGCCTGCACTCCAGAATCGCGACATCGACGATCTCATCGCGCGCGGGATCATCGTGGGCACGCCGGGCGCGGTTGTTGAGCAGCTTGGCCGCCTGGCAGAGGCGGGCGTCCAGCGCGTGATGCTCCAGTGGCTCGACCAGGACGACATCGACCGGCTGGAGGCGTTTGCTGCCACGGTCCTGCCCCAGGTTCAGGGACAGCGCTAAGGCAGGTCAGGCTGGCGCGCGGGCGGCCCGCGGTGAAATATGGCACAATAAAGACGGCGGAAGGCACGCCAGCGTGCGGCCCCGCCCCGTGACAGTATCGCCGTGGATGGGCAGGCAACAGCCAATGAGCGCCTACACCAAAGCAGCAAGCTTCATCCTGGATACGCTCTGGCAGGACGATGGCTTCCGCGAGCATTTTCACCGCCTGGGGGTCAGCCTGGCCGATCTCGGCCATCTCATCGACTCTGTCTTCGTGCCGACTTATCTGTGGTTCAAGCGCTCGCTTGATCCTGCCGACCTGGCCCGGCTCCAGAAGAGCGTGGTCGTGCCCCTGATCATCCCCCTGCTGCGCCAGCCATCCTTCCGTGAAATGTGGGAGCAATGGGACCAGGCCACGCAACTGGCTTTTGTCCGGGAACAGACCGAGCTGCCACTGGCGAAATTGCTGATCCAGGTTTACCATCAGCAACTTGACGCGGCCTTCCGGCAAGCCTACGCCCGCTATTCGGCCCAGGCCGCCGGGCGGCGCGAATAAGGGGCTGCCTGTCGCCATCCTGCCCATCACCGTACATCAAAGGAGTTTCCGTCTTTATGGCATCCGAGAAAGGCGTTACCCCCCGCAGCGAGGATTACAGCCGCTGGTACACCGATGTGGTGCAAATGGCCCGCCTGGCTGATTACGCCCCGGTGCGGGGTTGCATGATCATCCTGCCTTACGGCTATGAACTCTGGGAGGCCGTCCGCAGCGGGCTGGATCGCCGCTTCAAGGAAACCGGCCATCAGAACGCTTACTTCCCCCTGTTCATCCCGGAAAGCTTCCTGAAGAAAGAAGCCGAACACGTGGAAGGCTTTTCGCCGGAGCTGGCCGTAGTCACCATCGGTGGCGGCAAGGAGCTGGAGGAACCGCTGATTGTGCGCCCGACCTCGGAGACGATCATCGGCTGGGCCTATGCCAAATGGATCCAGTCCTACCGCGACCTGCCTGTGCTGATCAATCAGTGGGCCAATGTCGTCCGCTGGGAGATGCGCACGCGGCTCTTCCTGCGCACAATGGAGTTTCTGTGGCAGGAAGGCCATACCGCCCATGCTACCTATGAGGAAGCGGAAGAGGAAACCCTGCGCATCCTCGATCTCTATGCCGATTTCGCTGTCAACGACGCCGCTATCCCGGTCATCAAGGGCCGCAAGAGCAACCAGGAGAAATTCGCCGGCGCCCTGCACAGCTACGCCATTGAAGCAATGATGGGCGATAAACGCGCCCTGCAGGCCGGCACCAGCCATAACCTGGGCCAGAACTTCGCTAAAGCCTTCAATATCC